>DASSVY010000031.1:0-23017 GCA_035705535.1 Gaiella sp.
GCCTGGATCGCCGGCCTCTCGCACATGGACTGGTGGCGCTTTCTCGCGTGGAACGCGGCGGGCGGGGTCGTCTGGGCGATCCTCGTGGGACTCGTGAGCTACCTCGTGGGCAGCGCCGCCGCGAAGGCGATCGGCACCTACGGGGCCGTCGCAGCGGGGGGCACGCTTCTGCCGGCTGCCGCGGGCTTCCTGATCGTGCGGCGCCTCGAGAGGCGCATCACCGACGAAGATCCAGGTGCCAGGCGAGTCGACGCTCGGAATCGCGCGCGGAGCTCCGGGCCGTTCAGGAGACGTTCACGCTCTGCGACGGAGACTTTCCCCCGTGGAACGGGGCGCGCTCGTCCGGGTCGGACGCCACCATCCCGGACCCGTCGGTCTCCCGACGCTCGCCGCGACTGCGGCGCTCGTCGCGGCGGTGGCGAACATCGCCTCCGCCGTCACACCGGACGTACCGGCGCGTGCACGACTGCTCCTCCGACTCGAGCCGGTTGTCGTACCGCCCCTGGCACATGCCGCCGCGCTCCTCGTCGGCTGCGCGCTCGCCGTCATCGGCTTCTATCTCCTCAAACGCCGCCGCCGCGCGATGCAGGCCGCGCTGGCGCTCCTGGTCCTCGCCGGGTTCCTCGACGTCGTCAAGGGCCTCGACATCGAGGAGGCCGCGCTGAGCTGGGGATGCGCCGGCCTGCTCTGGTGGGGACGCGCCGCATTCTGCGTCGGTCACGACCCGCTCCGACGGCTCGTGAGGCTCTGGATCGTGCCCGCGTTGTGGTGTGTCGCGCTGTCCCTCGCGATGCTCATGCTCTGGGGCTCGACCCGCGCGAGCGTCCCGGACGTCGCACACGAGACAGCCGCACTGCTCGTCTGGAGCCACGGCCCCGTCCCGCTGGCCGAAGACGTCCGCTGGGCTCCATTCGGCCTCGGCGCGCTGAGCCTGTCGGCGCTCATCGCGTCGGCGGCGGTCTTCTTTCGCCCGCTCGCGGCGTCGCGGCACCCCTCCGGCGACGAAGCGCGGCGTGCCGCCTTCCGTCTCGTACGAGAGCACGGACGCGACACGCTCGCGTTCTTCAAGCTGCGGAGGGATACCACGCTCTTCTTCGCGGGCGACAAGCGCGCCTTTGTCGCCTACAAGCTGTCCGGTCGGACGCTCTTGGTCTCCGGCGATCCTGTCGGAGACGGCGAGTCGCTGCCGTCGTTGCTCGCCGAGCTCTGCTCGTTCGCCGAACGACGTGGGCTCGCGGTCGGCGCCGTCGGCGCGGGCGAAAGCCTTCTCCCCCTGTACCGCCGGGCCGGTCTTCGAGCGTTGTACATCGGTGACGAGGCAGTCGTCGACACGAGCGGTTTCACGCTCGAGGGCCGCGAGATCCGCAAGGTGCGCCAGTCCGTGAACCGACTCGCCGCCGCCGGCTTCTCCGCCGAGCTGTGCTCCGTCGCGGACCTCGATCCGGCAACCCTCGAGCAAATGGAGCGGGTCTCCATTGCCTGGCGTGCCGGGGCGGCCGAGCGCGGTTTCGCCATGGCGATGGATTCCCTCGTCTGCGCGCATCACCGAGACACCGTCGTCGTGGTCGCACGGGACCGGTGCGGCGCGGTGCGCGGATACCTCCACCTCGTTCCCACGTACGGCCGAAACGCGATGTCGCTCTCACGGATGCGTCGCGACCGCGAGACCCCGAACGGATTGATGGAGTTCCTCGTGGTTCGCGCGATCGAGGAGCTCCGTCGCCGCGGCGTCGAGGAGCTCTCCCTGAACTTCGCGGCGTTCGCCCGCTGGCTGCACGCGCCGCGAAATCGTGCCGAGCGCCAGCTGGGGAGGGTGGCTGCGGTTGGGAACTCCGCGTTCCAGATCGAGAGCCTCTACCGCTTCACTGCCAAGTTCACTCCGCGGTGGGAGCCCCGGTATCTCCTTTACGGACGTGCCGTCGATTTGCCGCGGGTCGGGCTTGCGGCGATGCGGGTCGAGGGACAGCTGCCACTCCTGTCGAACATCAGCCGGCCCCACTTCGAATCGCCTCGGAGGGCCGAGGCGAACCCGTGAGGGTGGGCTGCCGGGTCGTCAGTCGCCGAGTGGGGCGGCGGTCGCCGGGCCGCCGAGTGACGGGCTCGAAGGTACGCGCCGCCCGTGCTGAAGAGATGCGTGAGCTTCAGCGTGAGGGCGACCAGGTCGATGGCGATCGGCAACACGAGGAAGCACTCGCGCCGCTGTCGCGCCTGGCGCACTCTGATCTGCGGCGACCGGACCGCCTCCGGCCAATCGCCCGTCACGCGCGAGTGGGGAGCCGGGCCGGTGCTCAGAATGCGTTCGCGGCCGACTTCCATTCACGGAGGCGCTCCGTGATGAGGTCGGCTCGCTCGTCCACGCTCCCCCCGTCCAGCACCTCGAGGTCGGACGGGTCGGCGCGCAGGTAGACGCCGGCCGTTCGGGCGTTGAGCGAGGCGTCGCGATCGGATCGTGTCGTGAACCACCCGCTGCCACGGTCGGAGGTCTCCACCCTGATCTCGCCGGTCCCCTCGAGCTGCGGAGCATTCGGATCGCGCGGGCGCTCGCCCTTCCAGCAGTAGAAGATGCCGGCCGGGTCCCTGCGCTCCTTCGCGGCCTCGCTCCAGTAGCGGGCCGAGAGGGTGCCGTCCTCCTGCCACGAGCGGCCGTTCACGTTCAGGTCGCCGTCGCGATCCCGTGAGATGTGCAGGAGGCTCACCGCCGACGGCTCCTCCTCGCTCCGCGCGGTCAGCGAAAGCTGCCACCACAGCCCCTCGACCGGGCCGCGGCGACCTTCGGTCTCGATCGCCTTGCGGAGCTTCTGGTTGATCGCGCGAACCTCCGCCGGGCTCGCAGCCGGGTCGTAGCGGACGGAGGTCAGCCCCAGCAGGTCGCTCGGCAGCTTCGAGCCGTTCGCGTGGAGGATGAAGGTGCGCCGGATTCCGAGCGCGCCGCCGAACAGCCCGGCTTCGAACACGACGTTGTCGCGCGGTGACGCCTGGCCGGGCTCGGCTGCATCGATCGTCGTCCAGTCGTCCTGGGCGAACACGAACGCTGCGAAGTCGACCTCCCGGGAGAGCTCCACCAGGCGATCGAGGGTGGATCGTCCCGGGTTGAACGTGGTCGTCCAGGGCTCGACGTCCGCGACCTCCTCCAGCCCGCGCGTGACGGCCTGGAGCAGCTTGGCCTGCTTGCCCGACGAGCCGAGGAAAATGCGCGGCTTGTTCATGCGTGGTGCACGTCCGGTGGGAAGAGCAGGGCCAGCGTACTACGGCACTCCGAGCAGGCTCCTGACCGCGCGGGCGATGCCGAGATCCTCGCGCGCACGGACGACCTCGAGCCTCGGCTCGCCGAGGAGCCCGAGGAGCTCCCGAACGGCGTAGCGGACGTCCGCGCGGTTCTCTCCGATGCCTCCCGAGAAGGCGACGACGTCGACGCCCCCGAGCGCGACCGCCATCGCCGCGATCGCCTGCGCGACTCGATACACGAAGACGGCGAACCCCAGATCGGAGTCGAGTCCTCCCAGCGCTTCCAGCCCGGAGTGACGCTCGAGCGCCTCGTCGACGTCTTCCGTGGTGAGCCCTCGTTCGCGCAGCGCGTAGAGCAGGATCCCAGGGTCGATCGCGCCCGAGCGCGTCGCCATCGGAACACCGTCGAGCGGTGTGAAGCCCATCGTCGTGTCGACCGAGCGGCCGTCGAGCACGGCGGTGACCGAGCAGCCGCCGCCCAGGTGGCAGACGACGAGGCGGCATGCATCGACCTGCTCGGCGACCGATTCGACGGCGATCCCATGGAAGCCGAATCGTCGGACTCCCCATTGCTCGCGCCAGGCGCGCGGCACGGGGCAGGTCGAGGCCGCCTCGGTCAGCGTGGCATGGAACGCGGTGTCGAAGACCGCGACGTGCGGCACGTCGGGCGCGGCCGCTCGTGCGGCTGCGAGCGCCTCGAGCGCGGGCGCCTGGTGCAGCGGCGCGAGCGGCTTGAGTGCCTCGAGCTCCGACACGACCCCGTCGTCGACGCGCACCGGGTCGCGGAACACCCCGCCGCCGTGGACGATGCGGTGGCCGACCGCGTCGATGCCCGCGGGCAGGTCGTCGAGCGACCCCACGGCCTCGGCGCGGCCGCTCTCGTCGACGAGTGCCAGCTTCAGGCTCGTCGAGCCTGCGTTGACGACGAGGACGCCGCTCAGGCTCAGAACGGCCAGGTCCAGTCGCGCACGTCGGGATGGTCCTCGCCGTGCGCTCGCGTCCACGCGCGGGCCTCGAGCCGCCGTTCCACCATCTCCCGGCGGAGGTGCGCCGCCCTCGTCGCGAGCCCGGGAACCCGGTCGACGACGTCCTTCACGAGGTGGAAGCGGTCGAGGTCGTTCAGCATCACCATGTCGAAGGGCGTCGTCGTCGTCCCTTCCTCCTTGTAGCCGCGCACGTGCAGGTTCCCGTGGTTCGTGCGCCGGTAGGTGAGCCGGTGGATCAGAGTCGGGTACCCGTGGTAGGCGAAAACCACGGGCCGGTCGGTGGTGAAGAGCGAGTCGAAGTCGACGTCCGCCAGGCCGTGCGGATGCTCGCTCTCCGGCTGCAGCCGCATGAGGTCGACGACGTTGACGACCCTGACCTTCAGCTCCGGCAGTTGCTCGCGCAGGATCGCGGCTGCCGCGAGAACCTCGAGCGTCGGGACGTCGCCGCAGCAGCCCAGCACGACGTCGGGCTCGCCGTCCGCATCCGTCGATGCCCAGTCCCAGATCCCGAGTCCCCGGGCACAGTGCGCGACCGCCTCCTCCATCGGGAGGTAGGTGAGCGCCGGCTGCTTGCCCGCGACGACGACGTTGACGTAGTTCCGGCTGCGCAGACAGTGGTCGGCGACCGAGAGGAGCGTGTTCGCGTCGGGCGGCAGGTAGACGCGGATCACCTCGGCCTTCTTGTTCACGACGTGGTCGATGAACCCCGGGTCCTGGTGCGAGAAGCCGTTGTGGTCCTGACGCCAGACGTGCGAGCTCAAGAGGTAGTTCAACGACGCGATCGGCCTGCGCCACGGGATCGACGGCGTCGTCTTCAGCCACTTCGCGTGCTGGTTGAACATCGAGTCGACGATGTGGATGAACGCCTCGTAGCTCGTGAACAGGCCGTGCCGGCCCGTGAGGAGGTACCCCTCGAGCCAGCCCTGGCAGAGGTGCTCGGAGAGGACCTCCAGCACGCGGCCGTCGCGCGAGAGGTCCTGGTCCGTCGGCTCGGTCGCCGCCCACCACCTTCGGCCCGTGACGGAGAAGACGTCGTCGAGGCGGTTGGAGGCTGTCTCGTCGGGCCCGAAGAGGCGGAAGTTGTCGCGGTTCGCGGCGATGACGTCGCGCAGGTAGCCACCGAGGACCCGTGTTGCCTCGGCCGTCGCCTTGCCCGGCTCCGGGACGTCCACCGCGTACCCGCGGAAGTCGGGAAGCACGAGGTCGCGGAGCAGCTCGCCTCCGTTCGCGTGCGGGTTGGCGCTCATCCGCCTGCGACCGGCGGGCGCGAGCTCCCGGAGCTCCGCCACGAGCCGGCCGGTCTCGTCGAACAGCTCCTCCGGGTGGTAGCTGCGGAGCCACTCCTCGAGCTGCCGGAGGTGCTCGGGGTTCTCGCGCACCTGGGCGAGGGGCACCTGGTGGGAACGCCAGGTGCCCTCGACCGGTAGCCCGTCGACGGTCTTCGGGCCGGTCCACCCCTTCGGCGTCCGCAGGACGAGCATCGGCCAGCGGGGCCGGTCGACGTCGGCCCCGGACCGCGCTCGAGCGCGGATCTCGGCGATCCGGTCGAGCGTCTCGTCGAGCGCGACGGCAAATCGGCGATGGACCTCCCTCGGGTCCTCGCCGTCGAAGCCGCCCGCGACGACGCGTGCCTCCCACCCGTAGCCCTCCAACAGCGCAACCAGCTCGCTCTCCGGAATCCGGGCGAGGATCGTCGGGTTGGCGATCTTGTAGCCGTTGAGCTGGAGGACGGGGAGGACGGCGCCGTCCGTGGCGGGGTCGAGGAACTTGTTCGAGTGCCAGCTCGCCGCCAGCGGCCCCGTCTCCGCCTCGCCGTCGCCGACGACGCAGACGACGACGAGGTCGGGGTTGTCGAAGGCGGCGCCGAACGCGTGGACGAGCGCATAGCCGAGCTCGCCGCCTTCGTGGATCGAGCCCGGGGTCTCGGGGGCGGCGTGGCTCGGGATCCCGCCGGGGAACGAGAACTGGCGGAACAGCTTGCGCAACCCGTCCTCGTCCTCCGAGATGTCCGGGTACAGCTCCGCGTAGGTTCCCTCGAGGTACGCGTTCGCGACATTCGCCGGCCCGCCGTGACCCGGGCCCGTGACGAGGATCGCGTCGAGGTCTCGCTCCCGGATCGCCCGGTTCACGTGGGCGTAGACGAGGTTGAGGCCGGGCACGGTGCCGAAATGACCCAGGAGGCGCGGCTTGACCTGCTCCGGCGTCAGCGCCTCGCGGAGCAGCGGGTTGTCGAGCAGGTAGATCTGCCCGACCGAGAGGAAGTTCGCGGCCCGCCAGTACGCGTCGAGCAGCCGCAGCTCCTCGGCGCCGAGAGCGTTCGGTGTCTCGCCCACCCGCTCAGTTTGCCCGGGCCGGCGTCCATCCGAGGCCTGTTCTCGCTCACGCTCTCGGTCGACCGGCGTCGCTTCCGCGTGATTTGCCTCCGGAAACGTCACCTCGTACAGTGAGATAGAACACCGTTAACTACTGTGGAGGCGACCGGTGAACACAAGCGTGAACAAGCATCCCCTCAAAGTGACCGTCGGCGAGGCCACGCCGAGTGCCGGTATTCCCGAGCGGGGCTGGGTGGATATGGACGTGCGCTGGCTGGTCACGAAGGAAACGGTCGGATCCTCGAAGACGGTATTCGGGGTCACCCCCTTCCCCCCGGGGGCGCGACACGAGCTGCACAGGCATCCGAACGCGGAGGAGGTCGAGTACCTGGTGTCGGGATCGGGAGTCGCGTTCGTGGGCGACGACGCCGTGGAGCTCGGACCGGGTGAGGCGGTTTTCGTGCCGCAGAACGAGTACCACGGCTTCGAGAACACCTCGGACTCCGAGGTCGTGATGGCGTGGTGCTACGCCGGAGCGGCGAGCCTGAAGGACGCCGGGTTCGTCACTCGCCGCGAGGACGAAGACGCGGCCTAGACCACCGGCGGAGCGTCGACCGTGAGTGTTGCCCGCCGACCGAGGACGAACCAGACGGCCTCGACCGTCTCGTCCCCCACGGTGGCAAACCGGTGCGGCTGCGTGCAGTCGAACGCGATCGAGTCGCCCGGCCCGATCTCGTACGTCTCGAACCCGATGGTGACCTGGAGCCTGCCCGTGAGGATGTAGCCGTACTCCGTTCCGTTGTGCCTCATCAGCGAATGAGGGGGTGTGGATTCGCTGCCGGGCGGATAGCGGAGGATCAGGAAATCGACGTTGTGGTCGGGGTGCGACGTCAGCCGTTCCCAGCTCACGCCGGACTCGAGGCTGATCGACGTTCGGGTCGTACCCCGCTGGACAGGCGAGTCCGGCGCGTCCGTCACGCTGGTGGGGCTCGGCTGTTGGACGTGACGGCTCCTCGCCCCGGACCCCGCGTCTGCCGACCCTGGCACCGCGTTCTGAGGCTCGCGGTTGGGCTCGAAGACGATCTCGTTGACGGACAGCTCGAGCTCGCTGACGATCGCGAAAAGCGTGTTGATCGAGGGCTCCGACTTCCCCGTCTCGATCTGGGAGATCAGGCTCGCCGACACTCCCAAGCGCCTCGCGAGCTCGCGCAGGCCGATGTTCTTCCGCTCGCGCGCGGCCCGGAGGCGCTGACCCAGGTCGTCGCGAAGGCTCGCCCTGCCGACAAGGCCCTCGTCGACGACGCGCGACCGTCGTTTCGCCTTTGGCCTCCCGTTGGTCACATCCATCTCGCTGTTCATGCTAGACGAACACACTTTCCGCCTGGCGTTAACCCATTGCTCCTCGAGCGTTAACCAATCCGGCCTCATCCTGTCGAGGGCCCGAGAAGGTATCACGGCTCGGTCTCTCGGATCGACCGTGTTCAGTGGCCGCTCCGAGCCGTCGCGCGACTGTCCGCGGGCTTGCTCGTGGGACTCGCGTATGGCGCGCAAGCGTGACGCATCGCCTAGGCCCTCGATTCGAGATAGGCGGCAATCCCGCTCTCCCGCTCCTCCGCGTTGTAGTAGGCGACCTCGACCAACTCGAGCGGGTATCCGTCCGGGTCGTCGAAGTACACCCATCTCCAACCGGCGAGGACGCCTTCGTCGACGACGTTCACCGGACTGTGGAACTCGATGCCCTTGGCCTCGAGGTCTGCCTTCTTCGCCTCGATGTCGTCGACGAGAAAGGCCACGTGGGAGGCGCCACGGTTGTTGGACTTGAGCGGCGCCTTCGTCTCGCTCGGCGGGCTCCTGTACTCGAGAAGCTCGAGCGTCGTGTCGCCCAGGAGGAGGCTCACCTGTCGAAGAGCAGCTCCGGGGACACCGACTGCATCGCCTAGCTCGGCTCCGTCGAACCACGGGCTCGGCTCGTTCGAGAACTGGAGGCCGAGGACGTCGTGGTAGAAGCGGATCGACTCGTCGAGGTCCTTGACCGTGATACCGACGTGATGCATGCCCTTCATGGCCCCTCCGTAGGGTCGTCCGTGCGGATGAGGATGCGGTGCGGCGACGGCGCTCTAGACAAGGACCTGACCTCCATCGACCATGTACATCTGGCCCGTCATGTAGTCCGACTCTGCGGACGCGAGGTACACGAGGAACGGTGCGAGCTCTTCCGGGGCGGCAGGCCGGCCGATCAGCGTCCCCCCGGCGAACTCTCGCATCGGATCGGCGTCGTCGGTCTCGCCATGGATTGCCCGGATGTCCTCGTTGAGCCCGATCCACATCGGAGTGTCGACGACGCCGGGGGCGAATGCGTTGACGGTGATCCCGTGCTCGATGAGGCCTCTGGCAGTGGCCTGGGTGACGGCGAGCGTTCCGAACTTCGCGACGCAATACGGGACGAAGTCCCAGAACCCCTGCCTGCTGGCGATCGATCCGGTGTTGACGATCTTCCCACCGGAACCCTGGGCGATCATCTGCTTCGCGGCTTCCTGCGTACAGACGATGACGCCCCACGTGTTGACGCGGACGATCTCCTCGAAGTTCGCCTCGTCCACGTCCATGAAACTCCGCGGACGGTTCATCCCGGCGTTGTTGAAGATCACGTTCAGCTCGCCGAACGAGTCGACCGCCGTTCCGATCATGGCTTGCACCTGCACGCGATTGGTGACGTCCACGCCGACGGACTCGGCAATGCCGCCATCCGCGGCGATACCGTCCGCGACGGCGCGGGCTCTCGTAGCATCGGAGTCCGCGACCACGACCCTTCCGCCCTCTGCCGCGATCGCCCTACACGCCGCGGAGCCGATGCCGCCGGCGCCTCCGGTGACGATCACCACCTTGTCCTGCACCCGGCCGCCCAGCTCGACCACCGCCTCTCAGCAGCTTGCGCTGTTCAACACTGACGAACGTACACCGAGTGTTCACCTTACTACTTGTGAACAGGTGAACGGCACGTTACTATCGGCCGCCTAGGTGATGTCGAGGGCGCAAAGTCCCGGATCGACCGAGCCGCGACGTTCTGTCCCCCGCGGGTCGAGACGCGTCGTGTCGCGTGGTCTCGCCACGGTCAGCGTGGCGACCATCGCGCTGTTCGTCGTCAGCTACGTCGTCGCCTCGTCGAGCGTGACGAGGGGCACGTTGCTGACCATGCTGCCCTTCGCCGCGGCGTTGGCGATCGCGTCGCTCGGCCAGACGCTCGTCGTCATGCAGGGCGGCATCGATCTGTCCGTCGCGGGCGGGTTCTCGCTCTACGTCGTGATCCTCACCAAGTACCCGGCAGGCGACAACGCACGGCTCTGGCCCGCTATCGGGATCGCGTTCCTGGCGGCGATCGCCGCAGGGCTGCTGAACGGCTGGCTGGTCGGGCGAATGCGTCTCAACCCGATCGTCGCGACCCTCGGGACGAACGCACTGCTCTTCGGAGCGGTGCTCTGGTACACGGCGGGGATTCCCACCACGACCACGGCTCGCCTCGCGCGAGTGGGCGGTGGGCTCTGGCTCGGCATTCCGGCGCCTGTGTACTTCGCCGTCGCTACGACAGCGCTCGTCACCATCGTGGTGAAGCTGACGCCGATCGGCAGGCGATTCGAGGGTGTCGGCGCGAACGAGATCGCCGCGCGGACCGCTGGCCTCCAGGTGCGAAGGCATCAGAGCTCCGCCTACGTATGGGCGCAGATCCTCTACTGCCTCGCGGCAGCGATGCATGCCGGCATCGTCAACCAACCGACGGCGTACGAGGGCAACAACTATCTCCTGCCGACCGTCGCCGCGGTCGTCCTCGGCGGCACCTCGCTGCTCGGCGGCCGCGGGAACCTCGTCGCGACCGCAATGGCCGCCCTCTTCCTGTCTCAACTCGATCAGTTCGTACTCGCACTGGGCGTGTCATACGCGACCCGCACCCTCGTCCAGGCGGGGGCCCTCGCGGTGGGCGTTGCGCTCTACACCGTCAACTGGGGCGGTCTCCTGCGCCGGCTCGTCGGCCGCCGTCCCACCAAGGTCGCACCTACATGAGACCACCCGCCTGTTTCCCGACGCTGACATCCCAAGGAGGAAGGAGGAGTCGCACGATGACTCGAAAGAAGGTAGGCGCGTTGCTCGCGGTCACGCTCTTCACCGTCGGCGTGCTCGTCAGCGCGACAGCGTCGTCCGCAGAGACGAACGCCGTCCCGTCCTGGTGCGGGCCGAAGAAGATCAAGCTCGGCTTCACCGACGGGTTCGGCGGCAACAGCTGGCGCCTCGTCACGACCGCATCGGCCCGCGCCGAGGCCCAGAAGTGTCCGAACGTGACGTCGATCGACTACGCCGACGGCCAGGGCAACACGCAGAAGGCGATCTCCGACATCCAGGGCATGGTCGCCAAAGGTGTCGACGCGCTGGTCGTGTTCCCCGACGCCGGCAAGGCCATCCTCCCTGCTCTCCGGAGCTCGTACAAGGCGGGAGTGGTCACCGTCCCCTATCGCGTGACCCCGGGAGGCAAGGCGGGCGTCGACTACAACGTGTTCATCGACACCCCGTTCACCCAGGCCGGTGAGAACTGGGGTAGGTGGATCAAGCGCGTCCTGCCCAAGGGCGGGAACGTTCTGATGCTCAGCGGCCCGAAAGGCAACAGCCAGGGCGTCGAGGAGAACCAGGGGCTTCACAAGATCCTCGACCCCACGCACAAGTACAAGTTCATCGGCGAGCAGCCGTTCGAGGTGACCAACTGGGATCCCGCACTGACCCAGAAGGTGCTGTCGGCGGCAATCGCCAAGTACCCGAAGATCGACGTGATCGTGTCGGACTTCGGCCCCTCGCTCGTGGGTGCGTTGCCCGAGTTCACGAAGAGCGGCCGGAAGATCCCGGCGCTTGCGACGTCGGACGGCAACGTGCTCGGGTGCTTCTGGAAGAAGAACGTCGCGAAGAACCCGACGTTCAAGTTGTTCACCGTCTCGACCCAGAACGATCACGCGCGCCTCGCGATCGACTGGGCCGTGGCGCTCGCGACGGGCGGCAAGAAGCCGGCGAGCACGCACTTCCCCTCGCTCGTGTTCGAGGACTCGACGACGGGGAAGCCGCACCCGGTGGAATGCCAGCCGAAGCTGCCGGGTGACATCTATCTCTCCGCGCAGTTGCCTGCGGTTGCTCAGGCCAAGCTCGTGAAGGGATAGCGACCAAGCGACTGGTGCACGCGGCGGGCGCCTCCGCCGCGTGCACCGTTCGTGACGCGGACGTCGAACGTGGCCAACGAGACAACGACCAGCCCTCCGACCATGCGCACTGCGGCGGCGGCACCGCCGACGCTGTCGCTGCGCGGCATCACCAAGCACTTCGACGCGGTCGCGGCGCTGACGAACGTCACGTTCGACGTGCTGGCGGGCGAGGTCCACGCGCTGCTCGGAGAGAACGGGGCCGGCAAGTCGACCTTGATGAACGTCGCCTCCGGCGCGACCTCGCCGGACGACGGGACGATCGTCTTCGAGGGGACGCCGGTCGGCCCACTCACGCCCGCGATCGCGCAAGGCCTCGGCGTCGCCATCGTCCACCAACACCCCGCGCTGCTCCCGGACATGACCGTCGCCGAGAACATCCGGGTCGCGGTCGCGCCCGAGCACCTGCAGCGACGGCATACCGATCCGGCGAAGGCGATGCGATCGCTGCTCGCAGACGTGCATTTCTCAGGTCATCTCGAGGACCGCGTCTCGTCGCTCAGCGTCGCGCAGCGCCACCTACTCGAGCTCGCCAAGGCCTTTGCCGTCGAGCCCAGGCTGTTGATCCTCGACGAGCCGACGGCGCCGCTCTCCCGGGACTCGGTCGAGCTCCTGTTCGGTTCCGTTCGCAGTGTGGCGAGCGGCGGGACGGCCGTCGTCTACATCACGCATCGGCTCGCCGAGGTCCGCGAGATCGCCGATCGCGTGACGGTTCTGAGGGACGGGAAGGTCAGGGGGACGTCACCCGTTCCGGAGATCTCGGACGACGAGCTGCTCGCGCTGATCGTCGGCCGGACGCTCGACGCGACGTTCCCGCCGAAGCACGTCTCCCACAACGACCAGAGCCCGGTGCTGATCGTCGAAGGGCTGTCCGGCCGAGGGTTCGACGACGTCTCGTTCACCGCACGCAAGGGCGAGATCGTCGGCGTCGCCGGCATCGTCGGGAACGGCCAGCGCGCACTCCTCCGCGCGCTGGCCGGGCTCGACAAGTCGACGGGGTCGGTCAGCGTCGGGAACAAGAGCCTCTCACGGCGTGCGCGATCCGAGAAGGCGGCCTACATGCCTGCCGACCGGCTGACCGAAGGGTTGATGGTCGACCTCAACGTCCGGGAGAACGCGGCCCTGACCGCGCTCGATCGGCTCACGGTCGGCCCGTTCGTGAGCCATCGTAGGGAGGTCGCGGCCGTCGAGCGCGAGCTCTCGGAGCTCGCGGTCAGCGCACCGTCCCTCGAGGCGCCCGTCTCCGCCCTCTCGGGCGGCAATCAGCAGAAGGTCGTGATGTCGCGTGCGATGCTCTCCGACCCTGCGATCCTCGTCGCGGACGAGCCGACGCAGGGCGTCGACGTCGGGGCTCGCGCCGAGATCTACCGCATCCTGCGCGAGGTCACCTCGCGCGGCGTGCCCGTCGTCGTCGCGTCGAGCGACGCGATCGAGCTCGAGGGGCTCTGCGACCGTGTGGTCGTGATGTCCCGTGGGCACGCTGTCGCGACGCTCGAGGGGCCGGACGTCACGGAGGAGAGGATCGTCCATGCTGCGATCAGCGCGACCGCCCACACCTCGGCCCAGGCAGCACGGCGACGAGCGACCGGCACGTCGCGGTTCGCGCGCTTCGTGGAAGGCGACTACGCGCCGGTTCTGGTGCTTGCCGCAGTGATGATCGCCCTCGGGGCGTACGTCTGGTCGCAGAACGACCGCTACTTCTCGGACTTCAACATCACTTCCGTGATGTTCGCCTGCGCGGCGCTGGGCTTCATCTCGCTCGGTCAGACGTTTGCGCTCCTGCTCGGTGGGATCGACCTTTCCGTCGGCCCGCTGGCCGGGTTCCTCGTCGTCGTCGCGTCGTTCTTCATCCTGGACGGGAAGTCAGCGGGAATGTGGTTACTCGGGTTCGGGGCGATGCTCGGCTGCGCGCTCGCGGTCGGGCTGGTGAACGGCTCGCTGATCCGCTACGCGAGGTTCACTCCGGTCGCCGCCACCCTCGTGACCTACATCGCACTCGGAGGACTGGCGTTCACGTTGCGCGATGCGCCCGACGGATACATCGCCGTCTCCGTGACCGACAGGATCTCCACGAAGGTCGGGCCGGTTCCGGTCGCGTTCCTGGTGTTCGTCTTCTGCGCCCTCGGCCTCGAGCTCTGGCTGCGTAAGGCGCGGTCGGGCTTGCGGCTGCGCGCGGTCGGGTCGCAGGAGGAGTCGGCGCGCCGCGTCGGCGTTCCCGTGAACCGAACCGCGCTCCTGGGGTATGTCGGCGCATCGTTGCTCACGTTCCTCGGTGCGATCGTGCTGCTCGCCCAACTCGGTGTCGGCGATCCGGGCCAGGGGACGGGGTACACCCTGACATCGATCACCGCTGTCGTCCTCGGCGGCACGAGCCTGCTCGGGGGGCGAGGCACGTTCATCGGCACGCTCATGGGGGCCGGGCTCAGCGTCCAGGTCCTGAACGCGACGACGTTCCTAAGCCTCAACCAGGAGTGGCAGTACATCTTCCAGGGGCTGCTGATCGTGGCCGCGGCAATCATCTACAGCCAGGTGCGCCGTAGCGCGCACCTCCAGGGCAGCGCGTAGGGCAGCGAGGCACGTGAATCCGATCCCCGCACACCCACGTGCCGCCCGGGTTGCTCGCCCGGGCGCTCATCGTCGAGAGGCGCCCGTCTCCCCGACGCGCGCCGAGTGGACGTTCAGGAGCGGCTCGGACGTCGCGCCGGCATTGGGCCCGAGGTTGCGCGCAATCCGGCTCCGCCGGGGCGTAGGCCTCCGAGAGCTCGCGCGCAGGCTCGACGTCTCTCCGAGCTCCATCTCGAAGATAGAGACCGGCAAGAACCAACCCTCGGTCCGCACGCTGTACGCGTTCGCCGCGGAGCTGCAGGTCACGATCGACGAGGTGCTCGACCTGAAGCGTTCGGCGGGGCGTGAGCCGTCCAACCCGACGGCGGCCGCCGAACCGCCGAGCGGCACGACGGGCCGCGGGCTCGCGTTGCAGCGCGCCGAGAGGGCTCAGGCGATCAGGCTCGAGTCGGGCGTGCAATGGACGCGGTTGCTGCGCTGGTCCGACGAGGACCTCGAGGTGATCGAGACGACGTACGAGCCCGGTGACGCATCGAGTCCCCGTGAGAGTCTGGTCCAGCACGACGGACACGAGTTCGTCCACGTCCTCAACGGCCGCCTACGGGTCGTCGTCGGCACGGACGAGTTCAGCCTCGGGCCGGGCGACTCCCTGACGTTTCCGTCGTCGACACCACACCGGCTCAGCAACGACGGCGATGAGACCGCCCGTGCGATCTGGGTCGTCTGCGGACGGCGAGGCGCCCCGTGAGCGGGCGCGCCCTGGTCGTCGGAGCGACCGGCATCAGCGGCGGCAACGTCGCGAGGCGATTGGTCGGCGACGGGTGGGATGTCCTCGGCCTGTGCCGTCGACCGGAGGATCTCGCCGAGGGGATCGCGCCGCTCGCGGCGGATCTCGAGGACGCCGACGATGTGGCCGCCGCCGTGCGCGGCACCGCACCGACGCATGTCTTCTTCACGACCTGGTCGCGCCGCTCGACCGAGGCGGAGAACTGCGACGTCAACGGACGGATGCTCCAGAACCTGCTGGACGCAGTTGCGGGGGAGAGATCGGTCCGACACGTTGCCCTGGTCACGGGGCTCAAGCACTACCTCGGGCCGTTCGAGGCCTATGCGAAAGCGCAGCCCGACACGCCGTTCTCGGAGGAGCAAGCGCGGCTGCCGTACGAGAACTTCTACTACGTCCAGGAGGACGTGCTCTTCGCGGCAGCAGCGCGGGACGGGTTCACTTGGACGGTCCATCGTCCGCATACCTTGATCGGCTGGGCGCTCGGCAACGCGATGAACATGGGGGTGACGCTCGCCGTCTACGGGGCGATCTGTCGCGAGACGGGACGCGGCTTCCAATTCCCCGGCTCACGCGAGCAGTGGGAGGCGGTCACCGATGTCACCGACGCGAGCCTCCTAGCGGACCACCTCGTGTGGGCAGCGACGACGCCGGCCGCGGCGAACGCGGCGCTCAACATCGTCAACGGGGACGTGTTCCGCTGGCGACGCATGTGGCCGCGGCTCGCCGAGGCTCTCGAGGTGGAGGCGATCCCGTTCGACGGCGAGCCGGCGCCCCTCGAGCAACAGATGGCCGACGCGGGCGACGTCTGGCCCGGGATCGTGCGGCGACACGGCCTCCGCGACACGACCGTAGAGCGTCTTGCCTCGTGGTGGCACACGGACGCGGACCTCGGACGAACGATCGAGACGTTCACCGACATGGGACGCAGCCGGCGACTCGGGTTCTTCGGAGTCCGCGACACGGAGTCGTCGTTCACGGACCTCTTCGCGCGCTTGCGAGAGGAGCGGATCGTGCCGTGAGGGCTCTTCGCTTCCACGCCGCTCGCGACCTTCGCGTCGAAGACGTTTCGGAGCCCGCCGATCCGCGCGACGGGGAGGTCGTCGTCCGCGTCGCGACGTGCGGCATCTGCGGCACCGACCTCCACGAGTACGTGGCGGGCCCGATCGTGACGTCCGTCGAGCCGCACACTCTCACGGGCGCCCGGAACCCGCAGATCCTCGGGCACGAGTTCGCAGGCGATGTGATTCGGGTCGGGCGCGGGGTCACGCGCGTGACGGAGGGAGACCGGGTGTCGATCATGCCCCTTGCGTACTGCGGCACCTGCGCGTACTGCCGGCGGGGGCTTCAGCACCTCTGCGTGACGATGGCCTGCGTCGGGCTCTCGCACGCCTGGGGCGGGATGGCGGAGCTCGCGACGGTTGCGGAGTACCAGGTCGTCCCGCTGCCCGACGGTGTCAGCTACCACCAGGGAGCGCTGATCGAGCCGACCGCGGTCGCGGCGTACGGCGTCGAGCGAGCCGGTGTCGCCCCTGGGGACCGGGTGCTCGTCACCGGCGCCGGGCCGATCGGCGCACTCGCGGCACTCTGCGCGCGCTCCGCCGGCGCCTCGACCGTGTACATCTCCGAGCCGAACGCGGCGCGCCGCGCGCGTGCAGAGGCGCTCGGTGTCGCGACAGTGCTCGACCCATCGAGTCTCGACGTTCCCGCGTTCCTGCGCGACGAGAGTGACGGCCTTGGAGTCGACGTCGCGATCGAGTGCTCCGGCCACCCGAACGGCTTCTCCGCTGCGATCAACTCGCTTCGGCGGCGCGGGACGCTCGCCCAAACCGGTCTCTTCGTCGGCGAGGCAGCGGTCGAGCCGATGGTCTGGGCGCTCAATGACCTCACGATCGTCGGAACGTGGTGTTACTGGGTCTACGACTTCGACCGCATCGCCGCACAGATCGCCGCCGGCGATCTGCCCGTCGAACGAGTCGTGACGAGCCAGGTCGACCTGGACGGGGCGCCGGATGCCTTCGCGCGCCTCGCCTCGGGTGCAGCGGACGAGATCAAGGTCCTGGTCGACCAATGATGGAGAGAGGTGTCGGATGAAGGCGCTGGTGTTCGAGGAACCCCGTCGGGCGGTGGTCTCCGACTTCGAGACGCCGCCGATCGCGGCGGACGAGGTGCTCGTCCGTTCCCGCAACGTGGGCATCTGCCATTCCGACTTCGAGCTCTACGAGGGCCGGTACATCATTCCGGTCTCGTATCCGATCATCCCTGGGCACGAGTGGGCCGGGGAGATCGCCGAGGTGGGTGATGCGGTGACGACCCTGCGTCCCGGGGACCGGGTGGTCGGGGAGTGCGTCGTCAACAACGGCGACGACCACTTCGGATTCTCGATCAGCGGGGCCGACGCGGAGTACTTCGTCGCCAAGGCATCGTGGCTCCACCGCATTCCCGAGGAGCTGACGTTCCAGCAGGGGGCGTTCGTCGAGCCGTTCTCGGTCGCCTACGCCGCAACCGTCGCGGCCGGAGGGATCGACGCGAGCGACGAGGTCGCGGTCATCGGCGGCGGCCCGATCGGTCTGCTCTGCACGATGGCCGCGGCAACGATGGGCGGGTCGGTCACGCTCGTCGAGCCGCAGTCGCACCGGCGGGGCCTCGGTCTCGAGATCGGGGCTGCCCGCGCTCTCGATCCGACCTCGGCGTCCCTGACCGACCAGACGGCGGAGGTCACCGACGGTCGCGGCTTCGACGTAGTGATCGAAGCGGCGGGCGCGCCGGCCGCGATGGCGAGCGCACTTCCGATCGCCGGGCTCGGAGCGCGGCTCGTGTTCGTCGGGATCGACGTCGGTGGATCGGCGCCGGTCGAGATCGGGCTCGTCCAGTCGAAGGCACTCCAGGTTCGCGGGATCATCGGCTCGGCCGGCCTCTGGCCGCGCACGATCCGCTTCATGGCGACGAGCGGGCTGGATCCCACGCCGCTGCTCACCGCCAGATTCCCGCTCGAGGACGCACCGGCGGCCCTCGAGGCGGCACGGGACACGAGTCGCCACGTGAAGGTCCAGATCGAGTGCTGACCCCATGAAGGCAGCTGTCTTCCACGGCCCACACGACGTCCGGATCGAGGAGGTCTCCGATCCCGTCTCGCCTGGCGTCGACGAGGTCGTGTTGCAGGTGATCCGGGCGGCGATCTGCGGGACCGACGCGGCGGAGTGGGACCACGGCCCGGTCCTCTGCCGTCCGGGCGTGGTCCTCGGGCACGAGTTCGTCGGGCGGGTCGTCGATACCGGAGCCGACGTCACGGGTTTCCGCGTCGGCGACCGGGTCGTCTCCGGCGCCGGGATCTCGTGCGGACGGTGCCGCTGGTGTCTCCTCGAGCGGACGAACCTCTGCGCGGAGTACCGCACGCTCGGCCTGCAGGTCGACGGCGGGCTCGCCGAGTACGTCACTTCGCCGGCCGCGATCTGCCACACGGTTCCGGTGGGATGCGGTGACGACGCGGCGGTCATGACGCAACCCCTTGCGGTTGCGTTGCACGCGCTGTCACGCGTCGAGCAGGGCCCGGGCGAGTCGGTCGCGGTGATCGGCGTCGGCGGGATCGGGTCTTTCATCGTCGCCGGCGCCGCACGCCGAACGGTCGAGGGACGCGTCGTCGCGATCGACATCGACTCGGAGCGGCTCGCCATCGCGTCCGCGCTCGGCGCGAGCGAGGTGGTGGACGCGACCGGTCAGGATCTCGACAGGCTCCTGCTCGATCTCACCGACGGCGTTGGCTTCGACCTCGTCATCGAGGCGAGCGGCGCGCCACATGCGCCGGCTGCCGCGACGATCGGCGTCCGTCGAGGAGGTCGTGTTCTCCTCGTCGGCTTGCATGCAGCACCTCGTGAGCTCGACCTCACGCGGATGATCGTCCGCGAGGTCGACATCTTCACCTCGGTCGCCCACATCTGTGACACCGACATCCCGGCGGCGCTCCAGCTGTTGTCCGACAGCAACGTCGCATCCGTGACCGCCGGGCCCAGGATTCCCCTCGAGGTGCTCGTGGACGACGGCCTTCGCCCGCTTGCCGAAGGGCGAGCGACCGGAAAGATCCTCATTTCCCCTGGCGCAGACGCGGACCACACCGAGCTCGAGCCCGCGACGCTGACCGGAACGACGTAGCCCTCCGTCCAGCTGGGCGGAATACCTGAGCCGGCAGTCGGGTTGAACTGACGCAATGGGCAGCGCCAAGAGGATCGGCTTTCTCTCGTTCGGCGCCTGGCACCCGGGCGGCGGGCTCACGCACACCGGAAGCGACGCGCACCGCCAGACCGTCGAGCTCGCCGTCGCGGCGGAGGAGATCGGGATCGACGGGGCGTTCGTCCGCGTCCACCACTTCGCGCGCCAGCTCGCCTCGCCGTTCCCCCTGCTGGCGGCGATCGGCGTGAAGACGAGCCGGATCGAGATCGGCACGGGCGTGATCGACATGCGCTACGAGAACCCGCTCTACATGGCCGAGACCGCCGCGGCGGCGGACCTGCTCGCCGGCGGGCGCCTTCAGCTGGGCGTCAGCCGCGGCTCGCCCGAGCCGGCCTGGCGCGGCGCCGAGGCGTTCGGCTACTCCGTCGACCCGGACGAGGCGCGCGAGAAGACGGCCCTCTTTCGCGCGGCGATCGCCGGGGCGGGAGTCGTCCCGGCGGACATTGGCGGCCGCCCGGGCGGGGCGATGCTCGCGGTCCAGCCGCAGTCACCCGGGCTCGGCGAGCGGATCTGGTGGGGCTCCGGCTCGCGCGACACAGCGGCCTGGGCGGGTGAGCAGGGTATGAACCTGATGAGCTCCACGCTTCTCCTCGAGGACACCGAGGTGCCGTTCGACCAGCTCCAGGCGGAGCAGATCGACCTGTTCCGCGAGGCGTGGGCGAAGGCGGGACATACGAGGGAGCCGCGCGTCTCGGTCAGCCGCAGCGTCATACCGATCACGTCGGATCTCGATCGCAGGCTCTTCGGCGCCGATGCGAACGAGGACCAGGTCGGTTGGCTCGACGGCGCTCTCAGCCGCTTCGGTCGGAGCTACACGGGAGAGCCGGATCGCATTGCCGAGGAGCTCGCCCGCGACGCGGCCGTCAGGGCCGCCGACACGCTCCTCCTGACGGTTCCCAGTCAGCTCGGCGTGGAGTACAACGCCGCGATGCTCGAGACGATCGCAAGCGACATCGCGCCTGCCTTGGGCTGGGCCCCGACGCCAGTCGGCTAGGGAAGATCGTCGGCGCGTCGGTGTGGACGGGCCCGCTGTGGCTCGCGGTGCCGCTAGCACTTGGAGGGACATCGTATGAATCGTCAGAACCGCTTGTCCGATGCCTGAGAGCCCAGAGAGGAAGGGTTCGCAGCGAAGCGTCTAGTCGTGCAGGGTTGTAGGGATGAGGGGGTTCGCGGCGCGCGCGCTGTCCGGGTTGTTCGCAGCCAGCTGGCTGGTTCTCCCCGGCTTCGGCCTGATCGATCTGTCGGTGACCTGGAACGCCGACTGGCCTCAGGTGCTCGAGGCGGGATGGGGCTTGTATGCGACGGTGATCGTAGCCTCCGCCTTCGTGCTACTCGCCGTATGTCCGCGCGTCGCCATGGCAGGCACTACCCAGCTGCTGGTCGCGACCATCTGCCTCGCGGTGTCGGCCGTGGCCGCAACGGAGACCAGGCTATTCGTGCTCGTCGCGTTCCTCGGGTTGCAGTCGGCGATTGTCGGTTGGCTGATGCGTGACGCTGGGCGAAGGGGGAGCGAACCCTGGCGTCCTCGGTCCCAATCCTCCCGAGCGCTGCTCGTGGTCGCCGCAGCAGCTGCGATCCCATGGCTCTCGTACGCGGTGAACATGTGGGCGCTGAATCGGGAGAACCGGTCGGACGGCGACGTCAGCCTCGGCATCGACCACTACTCCGTGCAGGGCGCGCTCGCGCTCGCACTGGTCCTGCTGCCTATGTCGGCTGCTCTGCGAGCAGACCTCCGCCCGTTCCTCCCCGTGTGCACCAGCATCGCAGCCTCCTACCTCGGACTCGTATCGCTCGCCTGGCCGGACGCGGTGGGTGGGCTCGGACGGGCGTGGTCGATCGCTGCCATCGGTTGGGGGCTGGCAGTGCTCGCTGCGACATTCGCTCACCGCATCCGCGTCGCACCACTCCGGGACCGTCCGGCCGAGTGACATCGTCGCGCGCCGCTTTGGCGCAACGGCCTAGTCCGGCGGCCCCGCCGAGGCTGATCGCGGGGCAACGGTCAGAAGCTCGGCTTCGCGACCATGTTCACGACGATCAGGACGAGCAGCGCCGTGTCGAAGCGGAAGATCATGAACAGCCGCTTCACGCGCTGCGCGACCTCGGGCGAGTCCGGTCCGTGCGTGCGCGCTGCCTCGTCGATGCGGCCGAGCTCCGGGCCGACGAAGGCGACCCCGACGACTGCGGCGATCGTCCAGCCGACGAGCGCGAAGATCACCCAGAACTGGCCCCAGTCGAAGTTGCCCTTCTGCATCAGGATGACGCCGAAGACGAGCGTGACGACGAGTGTCGGCGTGTAGACCCGGGTCCCGATCCAGGCGCCCATCCTCCCGAGTGCCCCGAGCGTCGCTCCCTCGCCCCGCCGCTCGAACACGATCCCGAGCACCGTGAGCGTCACGTCGCCACCGACCCAGATCACGGCCGAGAGGACGTGGATCGCGAGATAGGCGTAGTACGCGGACGGCGCGAGCGCGAGAAAGAGGATCGCCCCGGCGAAGAGCAGCGTCCCGGCGACGATCGTGTCGACGCCGAACCCGCCGAATGGCCTCGCCGTCGGCGCAGCTGCCCCGCCGTCCTGGTCCATGGCGCGCTAGTAAACGGCATCCCCTGGGGCGAATCAACCCGGCGGCCTCCCGGGGCCCTCGATCGCGTCGGACTCCGCGTCGGGATAGGGTGCGCGGCGTGATCCCGTGGATCATCCTCGCTGTCGTCGCGGTTCCGCTCGTCGTCCTCGCGTTCGCGTCGACGCGCCGGCGGGTCGCGGCCGGCGAGCACCCCGGGACCGAGGACGCGGCGGCACGCGAGCGCACAGAGCGGGAGTTCGCGGAGGCCGAGGCGTTCGAGGCGCAGTGGCGCGAGGAGCACAGGGACGACCCCCGCGAACGCATCCCGTAGGGCGCGCACCCGCTCACCGTGAGCGAAGCGCGTCAGGCGACCTGACCTACGTGGAGAGCGTCCCCCCGCGAGGAGTCAGGTGCCCCAGCCCTCGTGCGGCGGGTGGTCGGCGGGCTCGAAATGCCATGTCTCGCGGAGTTCCTCGCAGCGGCCGTCTCCGGCGAAGCGGAGGAACAGGATCCCGATCAGCGTCACGTCGGCGCCTCCGTTCAGCATCCGCACCCAGAACTCGACAGCCGCCCGGCGCCCGTCCGCCGACTCGACCGGGCGGCCCATCCGGACGTCGACCCGATCCTGCGTCGCGGTGACGCTCGTCCAGTAGTCGCGGACGCCGCCGGTGCCCCGGCAGGGCTCCTGCAGCGGGTGGCTCCAGTACAGGGAGTCCTCGGTGAAGAGGGCCGCTGCGGCGTCTGCATCGCGGTCGCGCCAGGCCTGCGCGTACGCGTCGACCCACTGCTGGACGGTCATGGCGGAGACCCTACTGCCGGCATGCGACGCGCGCGCTCGTGGGGTCAGGCCACGATGACGGCGCTGCCGAGCTCGCGCTCGACCGCGGCGGCGACGTCCGACCCGAAGAGGCCGGCGAGAAACCCGTGGTGGTGCTCGCCCAGGACGACTGTGTCGACTTTGGCGTCCCTAGCGGCCTCGATGATCGCGTTGCCCGGCTCGCCGGCCGCCCACATGAACTGGGCCTGCAGACCGGCGGCCTCGACCTCGTCGCGTGCCTCGGCCAGCAGCCCCACGAGCTCGGGTGGCGGCGCGATCGGCTGGCCCTCCCAGTCGGCGACGTCGTCG
>DASSVY010000032.1:0-8374 GCA_035705535.1 Gaiella sp.
CGACGAAGCGTGCCGGCTAGCGCCCGAAGCGCGTGAGCTTCCGGTAGACGCGTCGGGGCAGGCGCTGCTCGACCGTCTGCAACCTCCGCTCGAGCTCGTCGAGCCGCCGTTGAAGCCTCACCACGTCCGCCTCGCCCAGCACGGCGGCCTCGACGGCGTACTCGGCGTCCTCGACCAGCGTCGGGAGCGGAAACGAGAGCTTCTCCCCTGCTGCGATCGTCCGCAACGCGTCGCGCAGGCGGGTGTCGACCACGAGCCTGCCTTCGGCGACCCCCCGAGCGAGCTCGTCGTCCGAGACGACGAGTGCCTCGTAGTACTCGTCGATCCGGCCGCTCCGGACCGCCGAGAACATGTTCGCGTGGTAGGCCGTCGGGGCCCGCGGGACGTGCTTCTCGAACGCCTCGCCGAACACCTCGGCCTTGTGCGCGCACTGGGCGGCCGAGCGCAGCGGGAAGTGGAAGCACTCGATCGGGAACCACCCCCGTAGCGGCGCGAAGGAGCTCCCGAGGAGGGCGTGGTTGCCACGGGCGACGCTGACGTGCGGGTCTCTGCGGTGGATGATCTTCCTGATCGGCTTGTAGAGCGAGGCAGGATCGTTGATCGGTGCGACCGCGGAGAAGCGCACCGTCATGCGGTCGGCGAACTGCCCCTCGCCCGGTCGCGGGCAGAACACGCGGAGGAAGGCCCCGACCGTCCCGTAACGGGGCGGCACAGCAGCGAGCACGTCCGAGAGCGACGCTCCGCGTGGCCACCAGAACTCGTCCGCGTCGGAATTGATCACCCAGTCCGCGCCGTACTGCGTGGCTGCGAGGCGCGCCATCCGCGTCACCCACTCGGCCTCCCGCAGGTCCTCGCCGGGCTCGCGGATGAGGTGAACGTGGCCGGAGCGCGCGTATTCCTCGAGCACCTCCGTCGTGCCGTCCCGCGAGAGGTTGTCGGTCGCTATCACGACGTCGCACCCCGCGTTCAGGTGGAACTCGAGCCATGAATCGACGACGTCGATCTCGTCCCGCGTGCGAAGCGTCATGACCAGCGTCATTGCCGCGCCAGTCTACGAGCAACGTGGAGCGGCCCTCGTTCGAGCGCGTCAAGGCTCTGCTCGAGCCGCTGGACGCGCTCCTCGGCGCGAACGATCGCGTCGATCCCGACGAGAGCCGACGCTTCTGCCGCATACGCGGCGTCCTCCTCTGCGCTCGGACGGGGGAACGTCAGTCGACCGCCCGCGTCCGGAAGCACGAACGATCCGTCGTCGCCTCGGATCGCGCGCAAAGCGTCGCGCAGGCGGGTGTCGAAAGCGAGCGTCCCGTCGGCTATGCCGCGCGCGAGTGCCTCGTCGTCGATGGCATGCGCGTCGTAGAAGCCCTGTAGGCGGTCGGCGCGGGCCGCCTCGTCGAGGAGCAGCTGATGCAGGGTCGGCTCGTAGTCCCTGTTGCGCAGCCACCCGCCACGCGCCTTGCGCCCGAGCTGCGCCACCGAGCGGAAGGAGAAATGCAGGACCTCGATCGGATGCCATGCCCGGACAGGGATGAGCCCCGGCGCGGCGGCATTGTGGTTCCCGGCCTCGATCTCGACGCGGGCGCTCGCCCGGTGGGCGACCTTCTGGTGCGCGTGGAAGATCGTCTCCTTGTCGCCCGGATGGGCCGGCGTCGCCAGGCGCACGGTCATGCGCTCCGCGAAGAAGGCTCCGTCTTCGGGACGCGGCAGGAAGTGTCTCCAGCACCCCCGGACGACGCCGAATCGCTCGGGCACCGTCGCGAAAACATCGTTCAGCCAACCGCCGCGGGGCCACCAGAACTCGTCCGCGTCCGCGTGGAACACCCAGTCGGCTTCGTGCTCGGCGGCCGCGAGGCGTGCCATCCCCGTCACCCACTCGTCCTGACGCATGTCGTCGGCCGGCTCGCGGAGGAGCCGCAGGACACCTGCGCGCTCGTACCGCTCGAGGATCTCGGCAGTGCCGTCACTCGATGCGTTGTCCGTCGCGACGACGAAGTCGACGCCTGCGTGGAGGTGGAAGGCGATTTGCGCGTCGACGATGTCTGCCTCGTCGCGCGCGAGGAGCGTCATCACGAGCCTCATGCGGCACCGAGGTTAGTCCGCGACCACGGGACCCACCCTCGAGAGCCGACGCGCTCTAGATGGTTGACCGGAAATTGGCGTGACGTCCGGGGGCGTCCCAGACCAAGCAGGGCGGCACGGTCGCTTTCGGCGCGTACCCGAAGGTACGCGTCGAAAGGGAACGGGTCGATCCTGCGCCGTGTCTGGGGCGCCATCCGGTTCGCGCTGATTGCCGGTCAACCGTCTAGGACGTGGGGGGCTGCAGCCCGGGCCTCCAGCCTGCGCGCCCGTCCGGCCCGTAGCCGCACACGTCGTCGATCACGTCGTTCGGTCCCCGTGCCTCGTTGACGAGCCTGACCGCGCCGCTCGTGTGCCAGAGCGTGAGGCCGGCGCCGGTCCCGCGTGCGACCTCCCGCCCCGCGATGTGCAGCTCGGGCTGGGCCAGCACGTACCGGGCGACGAGCGGTCCGCCGCCCGGGTACACGAGCTGCCCGTCGGGCGACACGTCGACCCGGTCGATCGGGAGGCCGTCGGGGACGTTGTCGCCGATCTCGACGGCCCGGTCGACCGAGTCGTTGAAGAACTCGGTCAGGAACAGGGCCTGACGCGCCATCTCCGTGTTGGGGCAGTCGAGCGGCGAGACGTAGATCTTCGTCACACGCGCCCCGGCCGGCACCGCGGCGTCGACCCACGTGCGGCTGCCCCGGTCGGCCCGCACGAAGGCCTCCGGCTCGTCGACCTGCCGCTTCCACGCGAGCGCGGAGGTGACGAGGAGCCCTGCGAGGACGGCGACCGGCAGCACCGGCCACAGCCGACGCGGAAGCGCGACCGTGGCGGCCGTCAGCGCGACGACGAGGATCGCGACCGCCCGCCTCCCGTCCATGTGAGGCGTGGACTGGATCATCGTCCAGGTCCACGACCAGAACGCCGTGGGGACCGCCTCGAAGACGACGTTCCCCCCGATCAGCCCGAACGGGAGGATCGCCGGGAGCACGAGCGCGAGGGCCACACCCGTCGCCGTCCACCGCAACGGCCGTGGCAACCCGCTCGACAGCCAGACGCCGAACGCGACGAGCCAGAGCGGCGCGACGTAGAAGAAGTAGCGGTCGTGGAGCTGGGAGTATCCGTAGGGCGTGCTCGCGAACGCCGCCGCGATCAGGAGCAGGGCGCCGTTCACGGTCAGGAAGGCGGCGGCAAAGGCGCCGTCTCTCGCCGCACCGCGGCGCGCGGCACGGAGGAGCACTGCGAGGACGATCGGCGTGACGACGAACGGGACCACGAAGAGGTAGAGCTCCCACTCAGCGAGGTGGTAGACGAAGAAGCGCGCCACCGAGACCAGGTCGTAGCCGCGCCAGAGGTCGCCGTACCCGCCGAGCTCGCTCCTTGGGGAAGACCACGTCAGGAGCGGCCGGCCGGCCACCGCGACGACCCCAACCACCAGGGCCCCGAGCGTCGGCCACAACGCGCGGGCAGCACGCCGGAACCGGGGTCGCGCCGGGTCGACCGCCGTGAGGAGCGCGAGGCCGACGACGAACGCGACGAGAAGCGCAGCGAACTGGGCACGCGTCGCATAAGCGAGCGCGACGGCGCCCAGCATCGCCAATTGCCGGCGGACGGAGGGACGCTCGAGCGCGAGCACGACGGCGAGCACTGCGAGGTTGAACGTCAGGTACGAGACGCTCTCGGTGAGCACGAGCGAGGCGTAGAGCGACGACGGGATCGCGACGGAGGCACCCGCGACGGCCACGCTCCACCAACCGGACAGGAGCCGCCGGGCGAGGAAGTAGACGGGCACGGCCGCGAGGACGAAGAGCAGCGCGTTCGCGAGCTTGAAGAACGGATACGCGGCATCGACGCTCCCGGACAGGGCGATGATCGGTGCGAGGACGAGCGGGTAGACCGGGCCGTACCCGTAGGCATGCTCTCTCAGGTTCAGCCACTCGCCGTCGGCGAGGGCGCGGGCCGCGAGCGTGTAGCGAAGCTCGTCGGGATTCACGAGCGGCATTGCGACGAGCTGCGCCGCCGCGCCGTACACGACCGCTCCCACGACGACGATCCCTGCCAGAGACGCCGCCGGCCCGTGGCGTCGAACACGGTCCACCAAACCGAAGGCCCTGCCGTCCGACGACCCATGGACAAGCGGAACTGCAGGCTGCCGGGGCACCACCCGCGCTGCCACGCCTTCGAGGGTACCGACCGCGCGTCGTCGACCGTCGCGCGCGAGTGGCCGTCACGACCTCGGAGACGATTCCCTCCCCAGGGCCTCGACCGCCGCGTCGACGACCCGTTCGGCGGCGTGCCCGTCGACGCTGCCGACGACGCGCTCGACCGCTCGGCGGCGCTCCGCGGCGAGCTCCCCCGGGTACGCCAGCGCGCGCTCGACCCCAGCGACGACCTCCTCGAAGCGCTCTGCGCGGTGGAAGGCCCCGGATGCGGCGAGCTCCTGGTAGTGCTCCCCGACGACGTTCTTGGCCGCCCACGACTCGCCGGGGGGCGCACCCTCGTCGTACAGCACGCATACCGCCGGCCGGTCGCCGACGAGCGCGTCGAGCAGGATCGTCCCCGCGTTGCAGACGACGGCGTCGGCGTGCTGGAGGAGGGTGGCGAGCGCCTCCAGGTCCGTGTAGCTCGGCTCCTGGACGACGACGCCCTCCCGACCGCTCGCCGCGGCGAAGCGCTCCTCCCACTGCCCGTCCCTCGGGTGGGGCCGGAACAGCAGCTGGAGCCGCTCGCCGCCGCCCTGCTCCTCCCGCCACGAGACGATCCGCTCCACGAACCGGCCCTCGTAGGGGGCGTTGCTCGGGGTGTTCCCGGCGACGAGCACGAGCGGACGGCGAGGATCGAGGCCGAGCCGCCGCAGCAGCTCCTCGTACTCGCTGCGTGGACGGCGGCGGTGGAAGAGGTCGGTCTGGGGCCACCCGGTCACGCGGACCCTGTCCGGCGCGATCCCGTGGTACCGACGC
This sequence comes from Gaiella sp., assembly GCA_035705535.1. Taxonomy (GTDB): domain Bacteria; phylum Actinomycetota; class Thermoleophilia; order Gaiellales; family Gaiellaceae; genus Gaiella. The sequence goes on from DASSVY010000032.1 coordinate 5,019, forward strand.
AGATCGTCCTCCATCAGGCGGTTCTGGACGATGTAGAGGGCGCAGTGCGGCGAGATCACGCCCTTCCCGACCGTGTGGTCCCAGCTCGCGACGTGCCCGACCACGGGAATCTCCTCGCGCCGCGCCGCGGCAAGGAAGGGGACGGCGCTCGCCGGCTGGACGTTCGAGAGGAGGAGGCCCGAGCACTCGCGGCGCATCGCCTCGAGCAGCCGCGCCGGGACGTGCCGCCGCGCGCCGAAGAACCATCGCTCCATCGCCCGGTCGACCCGGGGCCAGTGGGGCAGCGGGCCGTCACGGTCGGTGTCGAGCATCCAGTTCGGGTGCCCCGGCTGCATCCGCTCCCGATGGAACCCGTGCCGGTGGTTGAGGCGGATCGCGAGTGGGTGGTAGCCGATCCGGCGGTCGAGCCACGCGTCGACCCGCCCGAAGGCGCGATCCGGGACGCCGTTCGGCGCGAGGAGCTCGTCTCCGCGCAGGACGGGGATGTCGTCAAGCCTGCCCGCCCATTCCGCCGCCGCGTCCTGCGGGACGAGGAGCACGGCGACCAGCCTTCCGTCGAGACGCTCGTGCAGGCCGCGGAGGATTCCCGTGTCGACGAAGACCCGGACGGAGAGCAGATCGGGGAGGACGACCCAGGGACGTTTCGCGCTCATCGAGCCGCGCGAGAGGCGGCGCGGCGGCCGACCTGCGCGGCGATCCGCTCCGCGAGCGACTCGCCGTCGAGCGCATGGAAGCGGAGCGCCTCGGCTGGCGTCCCGCACGCGGGCCAGCCCTCGACGCCGAAGACCGTCACCACTGGGCCCGGGAGCGCGGCGCGGAGCCCGTCGGCGAGCCCGCCCACGGGCGCGTGGTCCTCGAGCACGAAGACGGGCTCGAATGCGCCGACCTCGGCCGCGAGCCACTCCTCGTCGAAGCGGTTGAGCCACGGCATCGCGACCACGCGGAGCGACAGCTCGCCGCTCTCGGCGAGGCGCTCGGCGGCGAGCAGCGCCTCGTGGAGCATCACCGGCCCGTACGCGAGCAGGACGGCGTCGCTCCCCTCGCACAGGACGGTGCCGCGGCCATGCGACACGTTCGCCGGGAGGTCGAGCCGCCGCGGTGACGGGCCGATGGCGAGCCGTACGGCGACGCTCTCCTCGGCGTCGTTCACGGCCCAGCGCAGGAGGGCGCCGGTCTCATCCCACGAGGCGGGCTGGACGATCGTCACGTTCGGCAGGGCGCCGAGGAGCGAGATGTCCCGGACGCTCTGGTGCGACTTCCCGGGTCCGGCCGGGATCAGCCCGGCGTAATGGAGCGCGTAGAGCACCTTCGACCGCTCGCTCGCCTGGTTGTAGATCTGCTCGTTCGCGCGGGATGCGAGAAACGAGGCGAACGAGTTCACGACCGGCAGGAGCCCGTGCCGTGCCATGCCGGCGGCGGTCGAGACCATGTCCTGCTCCGCGATCCCGCTTTGGAAGAACCGCTCGGGGTAGGCGAGCTCGAAGGCGCGGACGCGGCAGTCGGAGGCGAGGTCGGCGTCGAGCACGACGAGGTCGTCCCGCTGCGCGGCGAGCTCGAGCAGCGCGTCGCCGTAGGCCTCGACGACGTATTCGTCGCTCACAGCGACCCCCCGGGAGCCGGCCCCTGACTCCGGCTCTCCCTCGAGACCCCGCACGGCGGTCTCCGGCTCGGCCGTCTCGAGCGCGAGGGGCGAAAGGCCGAGCGCCGCGCACCGCTCGGCGAGCCGGGCCTCGAGCTCGGCCACGGCGAGCGCGAAGGGCTCGTCACCAGGAGCGCCCGCGTGCCAGCGATACGTGCCGCCGCCCTCGGCGAGCGCGGCGGGGTGCTCAATGAACGAGACGCCCTTGCCCTTCACCGTCCGCGCGACGAGCGCCTTGGGCGTGTCGTGCCCCTCGCGGAAACGCGCGAACACGGCGCGCAGCGCTGCGTGGTCGTGCCCGTCGACCGTCTCGACCTGCCAGCCGAACGCACGGAGCTTCGTCTCGAGTTCGCCGAGCGCGACGATCTCCTCCGTCGGCTTGTCGGACTGCACCTCGTTGCGGTCGACGACGACCCAGAGCCGGCCGAGCCGCTCGTGGGCGGCCGCCTGGAGCGCCTCCCAGTTCTGTCCCTCCTGGAGCTCGCCGTCCCCGGTCATCACGACGACGCGCCCCTCCCGCCCGAGCCGCCGCTTCGCGAGCGCGATCCCCCGGCCCTTGGAGATGCCCATGCCGAGCGAGCCCGAGCTCGCCTCGATCCCGGGCACGCCGACGTCGGGGTGCCCGTCGAGCCCACCGAACCGCCTCAGCTTCAGGAGCCGCTCCAACGGGACGACGCCGAGTGCGTAGAGCACCGCGTACAGGCCGGGCACGTCGTGGCCCTTGGACGAGAAGAAGACGTCGCGGTCGGGATCGTCGAAGCCGCGCTCGGCGACGTCCAGCTCGTCGAACAGGAGGTGCGCGACCACGTCCAGCGCGCTGAACGTCGAGCCGAGATGCCCCGAGCCGGCGCGCTTGACGGCGACGAGGGCGTTCAGCCGGCAGGCGTCGGCGAGGAGCGCGAGCTTCGCGTCGCGATCGACATCGGTGGCGCGGAGACGGTCGAGCTCGGGCTGTGGGACGAGGAGCAGATCCGGCATGTCCGACACGAGACCGTACCGCCCCTCAAAGGGTGGCGGCGCTCCGGCGCGGCTCCACGTCCGTCGCCACCGGCGCGTCCCGCCTGGTCAACCGCTCGATCCCGGCCGCGATGAGCACGAGGTAGACGGCGTACAGCGGCAGGCGGTAGACGACCAGGTGGGCCGGCGTCTTCAAGTAGTCGCCGACTTCGGCCACCCAGCCCCCGTTCCCGAACACCCGAGTCGCTCCGGCGCCGAGGTAGTCCACGGTCGCGTACTCGAGGACGTAGGTCAGCGCCGCCACGAGCCAGGCAACGCGGAGGAGCCAACGCCAGCTGTCGTCGAGCAGCACGTAGGTGGCGACGAGGGCCGGCAGGAACCAGTACGCGTACTGCGGCCCGTAACCGGGCCCGAAGGCGACCACGGCCATGAGCCCGACGGCGGTCGCCAGGAAGAGCCATCGCGTCCCCGGCTGCGGCTCAGTGCACCAGAGAAGGACGAACGCTCCACACACGGCGGCGGCGAGCGCGAGGGTGAAGACCGTGGAGTACCGACCGCGGGCGTCCAGCAGGCCGAACCGGTCCGCCCCCTCCACGAGCCACAGCACGCACACGACGAGGGCGACCTCGGCGACGAGAACTGTCTCCCAGACGGCCAACGGCCGTCTGACGCGCCATGCGATCGCCAGCCCGGTGAGCACGACCACGGCAGCGAGCGTGACGTTCGTGAAGCGGACGTCGAAGTCCGCGAACTCCCGCAC
>DASSVY010000033.1:0-5428 GCA_035705535.1 Gaiella sp.
GTGATCGAGCACTTCGGCACCTGGAACGCCGCGAAGCGCGCTGCGGGTCTGACACCGAGGCGATTCATCAGCCGCGAGGAGCTCCTGACGCAACTCCGCGACCTCGGGGAGGAGATCGGCCGGACGCCGACCGTCCGCGATATCGAGGGGCGCCGCGGCCGGGTCGCCTCGAAGTCGCTGATCTGGCACACCTTCGGCTCGCTCGCGGCGGCGTTGCGGGAGGCAGGCTTCGACGTCCCGATCGGCGAGGAGCGGCTCGAGCGCGCGGTCGCAGACGGCGCAGCGCTCGCACGCGAGCTGGGCCGTCTCCCGAAGATGGCGGACTGGAAGGAGGCGCGCGTCCGGGACACGACCCTGCTCTCCGAATGGCAGGTCTATCGGATGGTCGACGTGCAGCCAGGTGCGTGGTCCGCGTTCCAGTACCTCGTTCGCGAGCGTCTCCTGGAGGAGGGAGTCGACGTTCGTCCGGACGGCACGCTCGAGGTCCCGTGAGCCCGAACGTGAACTGCACGTCGTGCGGCGCAGACCAGCCGGCGAGCGCCCGCTTCTGCAGTGTCTGCGGCGCGGCGCTTGCGCGGGTGTGTCCGGCCTGCGGAACCGTGTCGGCGGCCGACGCCGCCTTCTGCTCCTCGTGCGGAACGTCGCTCCAAGAGGGCGGAGCGCGCGTCGCGCCCGTCTCGGAGCACGAGGAGCGGCGCGTCGTGACCGTCCTCTTCGCAGACCTCGCCGGCTCGACGGCGCTCGGGTCGCGGATCGACCCGGAAGAGCTACGGGTTATCCAGGGCGATCTGTTCGAGCTGGTCAACGCCGAGGTCGAGCGATTCGGAGGGCTGAGCGAGAAGTTCGTCGGCGATGCCGTGCTCGCCGTCTTCGGCGTGCCGCTCGCACACGACGACGACGCCGAACGCGCGGTGCGGGCAGCCCTCGCCGTGCGTGACGCATTTCCCCCGTTCGCAGCGGACGTCCGGACGCGTCACGCCGCCGAGGTCGGGTTGCGTGTCGGCGTGAACACGGGCGAGGTCGTCGCCGGGCGGGAGGCGGCTTCGCGCGGCGAGCTGATGGTCAGCGGTGATGCGGTCAACGTCGCGGCTCGTCTGCAACAGCGTGCCGAGCCGGGACAGGTGCTGGTCGGCGAGCGGACGCGGGCTGCGACGCGACGCGCGATTCGCTACCACGCTCTCGGGGCGGCGCAGGCGAAGGGGAAGGCTGCCCCGCTCCCGGCCTGGGAGGCGGCTGCCGTCGTCGCGCTGCCGGGCGCCCGGGGCATCGAGGGTCTCACCGCGGAGATGATCGGCAGGGAGGAGGAGCTCGTCGTCCTGCGCGCGCTCACGACCAGGGTCGCCCGCGAGCGGGCCCCGCAGCTCGTAACGATCTACGGGCACGCCGGGGTCGGCAAGACCCGCCTGCTGACGGAGTTCGTCTCGCAACTCCCCGGCGCGCATCTCCTCCAGGGCCGCTGCCTCCCGTACGGCGAGGGCATCACGTACTGGCCGCTGGGCGAGGCCGCGAAGGGCCATGCCGGAATCCTCGACAGCGACACCGCGGAAGATGCGCTGCTGAAGCTCCAGGCGGAGATCGCACGGCACGTCCGTCCGGAGCACGTCGCCGGGGTCGTCGACGCGATCGGGTGGACGATCGGCCTTGCGCTGCCCGCGAACGACGAGCGCGACATCGGCGCACTCCTCCGTGAGAGCTGGCGCAGATACCTCTGCGGTCTCGGCGGCGAGCAGCTGACCGTCCTCGTGGTGGAGGACGTGCACTGGGCGTCGGAACCGCTGTTGGAGCTGCTCGAGAAGCTGACGGACTCGCTCTCCGACGCAGCCGTCCTCACGATCTGCACCGCGCGACCCGAGTTCTTCGAGACGCGTGACGCATGGGGAGGAGGCGTGCGGGATGCCGCTTCGATCCGGCTCTCGCCGCTGCCCGACACCGAGTCGACGCAGCTCGTCGAGGCGCTCGTCGGCGTGGGCGGGCTCCCCGGCGAGCTCACGCGCCGGATCGTCGCCCGCGCCGAGGGAAACCCGTTCTACGTCGAGGAGATCCTGCAGATGCTGATCGACCGAAAGGCGATCGCACGCGAGCACGGCGGTTGGTTGGTCGGGGAGAGAGTCGACGAGGTCGAGCTACCCGACTCGATCCACGGCGTGATCGCCGCACGTGTCGACCTGCTCGATGCCGGCAGGTCGGTGCCTGGGTCGAGGCGGTCGCGCCCGGACGCGAGTCGGAGATGGCCGAGCTTGCCGCCTACCACTTCGATCGCGCGCTCGAATACGGCGAGACCTCGGTCGACGTGCGGGCGCGCGCGTGCGAGTTGTTCCTCGTCGCTGCCGAGGCTGCGCTCGCGCGGGTCGCCGCGGACACCGCCGAGCGTCTCTTCAACCGCGCGTTGGAACTCGCGCCGGACGACGAACGACGCATCCTCGCGCTGCTCGGCCTCGGGCGGACGAGTCTCGTCGCGAACGAGGTGGAGCTGGCCCACGACCGCTTCTCGGCGGCACGCGACGAGGCGGTGGAGCTCGGCGAGCGACGGCTCCTCGCCGACTCGTTGAGCTGGCTCTCGCGCGCGAGCTGGATCACAGGCCGCTGGCAGGACGCGCTCCCCGAGGCGTCCGCCGCGGTCGACGCATTGGAAGGGCTCGCGGAGACGCCGCAGCTCGCGCGCGCGCTCGCCAGGCTCTCCCAGCTCGAGATGCTGAGCGGACTGCCCCGCGCCGAACGTCGCGCGCGCGAGGCGATCGCGGTCGCGCGGAGAGTAGGGGACGTGCATGCGGAGCTCAACGCGCGCGCAAATCTCGCCGTGACGCTCGGCAACCGGGGGATCCCGCTCGACACCCGGGAGATGCGCGACGTCCTCTCACAGGCGATTGCCACGGGGGACGCCCTCGAGGCGTACCGCTGTCTGGTCAATTCCCTCTGGACCGCCCAGGCGACGATGACGCAGCAGGAGCTCGACGAGGAGCTCGACGTCATGCGGGGGATCATGGGCCCGCTCCCCGGCGTCGAGCATCTCGACGAATACTTCGAGCTGTCGTACGGGCTGCTGGTGGACGTCCCGGCCGGGAGATGGGCGCGCCCCGAGCCGCTGTTCGCCCGGCAGGAAGCGTTGCTGGGTGTTCCGCTGTACGGCTTGCGGATCCTCTCCCGCGAGCTCGTCGGCGGCATGGCGATGCGACGCGGCGACCTCGCGGCCGCCGCCGAGCCGCTCGCCGCGATGCGCGAGATCGCGTCGGCCGCCGGAGAGCCTCAGCGGCTGCTGCCGATGGCCGCGGTCATGACGCCGTACGCAGCGCTGACCGGAGACCGCGAGGCCCTCCACGAGCTGGTGGACACGGTGCTCTCGACGACCGACCGCGAATGGGCGCAACTCACGACGACGCCGGTTCCGCGTGCGCTCGCGGCGGCGGGGGAGACGGAGCTGCTCGAGCGCGTGGCGACGGCGTTCCGGCACAAGGCCGGCGATCTCGATGCGCCGCGGATCTCGATCAGCGCGATGGTCGCCGAGGGGCTCCTCGCGCTCGCCGTCGGAGACGCCGACTCCGCGGCCACGCAGCTGCTCGAGGGCGCGGAGTGGGAGCGCCGGCTCGGCTGGGTCTATCGCGCGGCCTGCATCGACCTGGACGTCGCGCGGGCGCTCGACGCGGCGGGCAAGACGGCCGAGGCGGCGGCGGCGAGGGACCGCGCGAACGCCATCCTCGAGCCGCTCGGCTGCGTCAACGCATACTGAAACGAGCTCTCAGGCCGGAGCGACGAGCGCGGAGAGCAGCTCGAGGCACGAGCGTCCCTCGTGCGGGGCACGCACGGCGGGAAGCGACCGCTCCTCGCGGAAGCTCGTGTCCGGACTCCACCTGCGCTCCTCGACGATGGCCCCGCCGACGAGCCGCAGGAGTCGTCCCTCGTCGACCTGCGACTTGAGGAAGGTTGTCCGGAGCGCGTTCTCCGCGACCTCGAGCGCGGCGCGCGTCGAGGCGAACAGCACCTCGTGCCGCCCGCGACCGATCCAGAGTGGCCGACCGATGCCACGCGCGAGGTGGAGGACGCCGCGCTCTCGCTCGTCGAGCCAGGCCGACGCCATCGCGCCCACGAGCTCTCCGAGCGTCTCGGGCGACGTCCCGTACGCGTCGACGAGGGCGAAGATGGCCTCGGAGTCGACGGTCATCTCCGGTTCCTGCCGCGCGATGCCGTGGCGTGCGAGGACCTCGTCGTCGTTCGCGATGATCCCGTTGTGGATCCCGACGACGCGGCCGTGTCGGATCGGGTGGTTGTTCGCGAGGATCGTCGGATGGCCCTTGGTGAAGTCTCGGACGTGGACGAGGACCTCGCCGACCGAGTCGGCCAGTGCGATCGAATCGATCAGGGCGCTGGCGCCGGTCCGTTGCTTGCGCACCGTGACGGAGTCGCCGGCGCGATAGGCGTAACCGGCGGCATCGGCGCCCCGCTCGGCGATCCCGGCGAGCAGGGCCTGTGCGACGAGGGTGCGTTCCAGCCTCGAGCCGGAGCCGAGGCTATAGCCAGCGATGCCGCACACGTCGAGCCTTCACTCCCCTCAGATGCCGCAGTTGGTTCCTGCTCTCAGCGTACTCAGACGCCGGTGAGGATTCTGTTCGGAATGGCCTGTCACATTCCTGGGGGATTCGTGTCGACAAATGCCTCAAGTGGGGGACGCCGGCGGCCGATAGGTCTCACGTGGAGCCGAACGCAGCCGAGCCCCTCTTCGACAACATCGCAGAGCCGCAGGACGAACCCGACACCGGGGCGCCCGTCCAGGATCCGCTGAAGCTGTACGTCCGGGCGATCGGTGACGGCAGGCTGCTCACGCCGGCCGAGGAGCGCGAGCTCGCCCGGCGCAAGGACGAGGGCGACGAGCTCGCCAAGCAGAAGCTGATCGAGTCGAACCTGCGCCTCGTCATGTCGATCACGCGGAACTACACCCGCGCCGACGTGCCGCTCCTCGACCTGATCCAGGAGGGCAATCTCGGGCTCATCCGTGCGGTCGAGAAGTTCGACTGGACGATGGGCTACAAGCTCTCGACCTATGCGACGTGGTGGATCCGCCAGGCGGTGCAGCGAGCGCTCGCCGAGCAGAGCCGGACGATCCGGCTACCCGTCCACATCGCCGACCAGGTCCGGCGCATCCAGCGCGCCCGGCGGGCTCTTGGCCAGCAGCTCAACCGCGACCCGTCGATCGACGAGATCGCCGTGGAGACGGAGCTGACCCCGCTGCGGGTCCAGGAGCTGCTCGACCTCGTGCAGGAGCACGTCAGCCTCGAGACACCGGTCGGGGACGGCGAGAGCGTGATGAGCGACCTCATCGAGGACACGTCGGCGATCGAGCCCGAGGCCGAGACGGCGCTACGGCTGCGCTCGACGGAGCTCGCACGTGCGCTCGCGCAGCTCAAGCCCCGCCTCCAGCGCGTCCTCGTTCTCCGCT
>DASSVY010000034.1:0-9603 GCA_035705535.1 Gaiella sp.
GTACGCGTGGACGAACGTCTCCTGGACCTCGAGCACCCGCTCGTCGCCCGCGACGAACGCGATCGGCTCGGGGTCGATCTCCCACGCGACACCGTCCTGGCTCCGGCCGGCATGGACGTTCATCAGACGGGTGGTGTCGTCGACGCGGAACACCCCTGCGTAGCCCTTCTCGAACGGCACGACCGCGGAGTTGAAGATGCTGTTCGCCCCCGGCACGTGATCGCGCGTGACGACGGGGTTCAGGCTCGAGCGCCAGACGACGTCGCTCGACCCGGCGGGGCGGTCCTCCCAGGGAATCCCGCGGGCCCCCGTGGCTGCGAGCCGAGTCTCGTCAGCCTGCGCCGTCACGACGGATCACCCGCCGTCGCGACGAGATGGTCGGGCTCGACCTCGACGAGGTGAGCCGCGGCCTCCCCGCTCGTCTGCTCGACCACCGGCCGCGGCGTCGTCGCGTCCCACTTCGTGTGCAGTTGCGGCACCGAAGTAAGGAGCATCCGTGTGTAGGGGTGCAGCGGGTTCCCGAACACCCTCGCGGTGGGCCCGGCCTCGACGATCTCGCCGTGCCGAAGGATCACGGCGCGGTCCGAGATGTAGTTGCCGAGTGAGAGATCGTGCGTGATGAAGAGGACACCCAGGCCGCGCTCCTTCAGGTCGCCGAGCAGGTTCAGCACGTCGATGCGGGTCGAGGCGTCGAGCATGCTGATGATCTCGTCGGCGACGAGCAGCTTGATGTCGAGCAGGAGCGCCCGTGCGATCAGCATCCGCTGGAGCTGCCCGCCGCTCAGCTGGTGCGGGTACTTGCCGAGGCAGGCGCCAGGCTCGAGCCGGACGGCGTTGAGCGCGTCCTCGACCCTCTCGTCCCACGCGCTGCGACCGATCTCCGGGAAGAACCCCTTCACGAGCGCGAGCACGCGGTCTGCCTTGAAGATGGGGTTGTACGAGCTGAAGGGATCCTGGAAGACCCCCTGGACGTCGGCGTAGTACGCGTGGAGCCGGCGCCTCTCGAACCGCGAGACGTCCTCTCCCTGGAAGGAGATCGTCCCCTCCGTCGCGCGCGAGAGGCCGAGGACCATCCGGCCGATCGTGCTCTTCCCGCTCCCGCTCTCGCCGATGAGCGAAACGACCTCGCCGGGGGCGACCTGGAAGCTGACGTCGTTCACGGCGCGCAGGCGCTTCCCACCGAAGGTGCCGACCTTGTAGACCTTCGAGACGCCGTCGAGCGCGAGCATGGTTAGTGCTCCGTCTCGGAACTAGCTCGCGACCTGGGCTGCAAAGCGGCGCCGGGCCGCGTCCTCGGTCGCGCCAATATGCCCGCAGATTGGCGCTCCCTGCGTCCTTGCCCGGCTTGCTTTTCGCGCGCCAGGATCGTCGAGCGAGTTCCGAGACGCAGCACTAGGCGGCCGCCCTCCAGCATGCGACCTCGTGTCCCGGCTCGATCTCCACGAACGGCGGCGCCTCCTCGCATTTCGCGAAAGCGAGCGGGCAGCGGTCGCGGAACCGGCAGCCGGCGGGCGGCGACAGGAGCGACGGCGGCTTCCCGGGGATGCCGGCGAGCCGGGTCTCGTCGAATCGGACGCCGACCTCGGGAAGGGACGAGATGAGAAGCCGGGTGTACGGGTGGCGCGGCGCGCTCACGATCGTCTCCGCGGGCGCCTTCTCGGCGAGCTTCCCGGCGTACATCACGAGGATCGTGTCGGCGACCTGGTACAGGATCGCGAGGTCGTGGGTGATCACGACCATGCTCTTCACGAACCCGCGGTCGCGGAACTCGACGAGCAGCTCGCCGACCGCGCGCTGGCTCGAGACGTCGAGTGCCGACGTGATCTCGTCCGCGATCAGGAGCGACGGGTCGAGCAGGGTCGAGATGACCATCACCGTCCGCTGCTTCATGCCGCCGGAGAGCTCGATCGGGTAGCGGTCGAGGACGTCCTCGGAGAGCCCGACCAGGGTCAGCCGGCGGACGAGCTCGGGTTTCACCGTGTCGAACGGGACGCCGCGCGACTCGAGCAGCTCGCGCGCGACCGTCCCGACCTTCCGCGTCGGCGTGAGCGCGCTCATCGAGTACTGCGGCACGATCGACACGTCGCGGAAGCGGAACGCGTTCATCTTCGCGTCGTCCGCGATCGGGAGCTCGCGCCCGTCCAACTCCACGCGCCCGCCGACGTGCTTCATCCGCGCGTCCATGCGGATCAGGCTCTTGCCGAGGCTCGACTTCCCGCACCCCGACTCGCCCGCGAGCCCCATGATCTCGCCGTCCCCGATCGAGAACGTCGCTCCGTCGACCGCCTTCACGTCCCCACGGAGCGAGCGGTAGTAGACGGTGAGGTCGTCGACCCGGAGGCTCATGTCTCGCGGAGCTTCGGATTGAAGACCTCGTCGAGCCCGACGTTCATCACGTAGAGCCCGCCGACGAGCGCGACGATGCCCAACCCCGGGGGCAGGAACCACCACCACGAGCCGAGCAGGAGAGCGGAGGCGAGGAACGCGTTGTTCATCATCAGCCCGAGTGAGATCGACTCGGACGGGCCGAGGCCGAGGAAGTCGAGCGACGCCCCGATCAGGATGGCGCCGCCGAACAGGAGGATGAACATCATCAGGAGGTAGGAGCTCATGTTCGGGGCGAGCTCCGTCGTCAGGATCTGCCGGGTGCTGCGCCCGCTGAGGCGCGCGAGGTCGACGAACTCGCGCGTCTTGAGCGAGAAGGTCTGCGAGCGGACTGCGCGCGCCGCCCAGGGCCAGGAGGTCAGGCCGATGATCACCGCCTCGGCCCAGTAGCTCTGCACCTGGAGGTAGGCGGCGACGATGATCAGGATCGCGAGCGTCGGGATCACGAGGACGACGTTCGTGAGCATGTTCAGCACGTCGTCGATCCAGCCGCCGCGATAGCCGGCGGTGAACCCGACGCCTGCCCCGAGCACCCAGGCGATCCCGCCGCCGAGGCTGCCGACGAGGAACGCCGCACGGAGGCCGTAGACGAACTGGGAGTAGACGTCCTGGCCGTACGACGTCGTCCCGAACCAGTACTCCGACGATGGGGGCTGGTCGGTCGGCCCCGTGAACGCGAGCGGGGCGTTGTCCGTCAGAAGGGGGCCGACGAGGGCGACGAGCAGGCACGCGAGGACGATCGTCGCGCCCGCGACGAACTTCCAGTTGCGTAGGGCGAAGTGCAGGAACTCGGAGTGGACGTGCGGGGCGACCGCCCCCCCGGGCTCGGACACGGCCGTTGCGCCGCTCAGCGGGCCGGCGACGGTCTCCCCGGCGACCGCGACACCGGGCTGCGGGGGCTCGGAGACCGACATCAGCTGCCCTGCATCCCGATCCGCGTCCGCGGATCGATGACGACGTAGGCGATGTCGATCACGAAGTTCGCTATCAGGACGCCGGTGATGAGGAAGAGGAAGATCCCCTGGATCAAGAAGTAGTCGCGGTTCTGGATCGCGCTCAGCGTGAGCGTGCCGAGGCCGGGGTACGAGAAGACGATCTCGACCACGATCGCTCCGGCGACGACGGCGCCGAGCGCGAGCGCGAGGCCGGTGATCTGGGGGAGCAGGGCATTGCGGTACGCATACTTGCGCACGAGCTTGGACGGCGCGCCGAGCGCCGCCAGGTAGTTCGAATAGTCCGACTCGAGCTCGTAGATGATCATGTTCCGCATCCCGATCGCCCAGCCGCCGAACGCGACGAGGAACAGCGCTGAGAACGGCAGGATCCAGTGGTACAGGAAGCTCAGCACGAACTCGAGCGACCATGCGGGCTGGATGTCGAGAGCGTACGCGCCCGAGACCGGAAAGATCGCCCACGTCGAGGCGAAGAGCCATGCGAGCACGATCCCGAGCCACATCTGGGGCGTCGCCGTGAGGACGTAGCTCGCCGGGAGCACCGTATTGTCGAGCACCTTGCGGCGCGCGGCCAGGGCGCCGACCTTGTTGCCTGCCCAGAAGCTGAGCAGGATCGCCGGCACCAGCAGCGCGAGCGTGTAGGGCAGAGCGCTCATGATCAGCTCGGAGATCGGCGTCGGGAAGTTCGTGATGCTGACCCCGAGGTCGCCGTGGAACAGCGCGGCCCAGAAGTTCAGGTACTGCTGCCAGAGGGGGACGTCGAAGCCGAAGGCCTGGGAGTAGTACCCCGAGAGCGCCTGTTCGGCGCCCGGCTGCGCATGCATCCGGGACAGCAGCCCCTCGACCGGGTCGCCCGGCATGAAGCGCGGAATCGCCCAGTCGATCGTGACCGCGACGAAGAACGTGAGGAGGTAGATCGCGGCCTTCCGTGCGAGGTAGCGCAGCACTCAGACCCCTTCCACCGTCGTTCCCCGATCGAAGGCGACCCCCCTTCCGCTCGCGTGCCGGAAGGGGGGTCGCCGGGTCATGGGTTGGTCGACGCTCGCGGTTCTAGTCAGCCTTCGCCGGGCGAAGGTGGGTGAGCATGTCGATGCTCGTCATCTGGAAGTAGTTCCGCCACGAGCTCGGTGTGTACTGGTTCGAGCTCGAGGACGGCCAACCCGTCCAGTACTGCGTGTTCACCATCGACCACATGCCGTTGTACCAAAGCGGAATCGCCGGGAGAGTCTGCAGGAACCGCTTCTGCAGGCTCGTCAAGATCGCCTGGTACGCCTTCGTGTTCGTCGAGGGTGTCCGGTTCAGCTTCTGCGTCAGGGCGAACGCAGCCTGGTCGGTGTATCGCTGGTAGTTCATGGTCGTCTGGTTGTCGGCGATCGGCAGGTTGTAGATGTACTGGTAGTACGTCCACGGCGTGTTGCTCATCTGCCGGTCGTTGCCGAGCACCAGGTCGAACCGACCGTGCCCGCGATCGTCCACGAGCGTCGCGTAGTCCGGGTAGGCCGGCGCGATCTTGATGCCGACCTGCTTCGCGCTGTCGGAGATGACCTGGATCGCGGTCATCCAGTCCGACCACCCGTTCGGGACGACGATGCTCAGGTCGATCGCCGACCCGTCCTTGTTCTCGACATAGCCGTCGCCGTTCGTGTCCTTGTAGCCGGCGGCAGCGAGCGCTGCCTTGGCCTTGGTCGGGCTGTACGAGAACCCGTTCTGCGCGACGACCTTCTTGTCGATCCACTTGCTCCAGATCGGCAGCAGGCCGGTCGGGCTCGCCTTGTTCACGAGGCCCTGGTACGACTTGTCGATGATCTGGCCGATGTTGATCGACTCGGCCAAGGCGCGCCGGAACTTCGGGTCGTTGAGCGGCTTCTTCGTCGTGTTCGGGAAGAGCCACGTCGTGTTCGCGCCGAGGTGGTACGGCGTCGTCGAGAAGAACGTCTTGAACCGGCCCTTGATCGCCGACTTCGGGGCGAAGTTGTTGAACAGGTCGATGTTGCCGGCGAAGAGGTTCGACAGCGCCGCCGCGTTCGTCCCGTTCTTGATGTCGACGACGTACTGCGGGCCGACCTTCAGCCCGAGCGCCGACGTCGCCCACCAGTTCGGGTTCTTCTTCCACACGACCGTGTTCGACGCGGCTCCGACGCCGGACTGGTAGAGGTACGGCCCGGTCCCGACGATCTTCTTCGCGTTCGAGAGGTTGCCGGTCGTGATGTCGGCGGTGCTGTAGCTCTTGAAGATGTGCTGCGGCACGACGGCGACGTTGAAGCGGTAGTTGTCGAACTCCTGGAACGCAGGCGTGCCCGAGAACGTGAACACCACCTTGTTCCCGGACGCCTTGATGCTCTTCAGCCCCGTGTCCGCGAAGAGCGGGTGCTGGGGATGCGTCGGGGACTTCAGCAGGTTGAAGCTGTAGGCGACGTCCTTCGCCGTCATTGCCTGGCCGTCGCTCCACTTCACACCGCTGCGGATCGCCATCGTGTACGTGCTCTTCGACGTCCATCCGCCACCGGTCGCGAGCCAGGGGATGAACTTGTCCTTGAGCGGGTCGTACCGGAACGGCGTCTCGTAGGCGAAGCCGACGAGCCCGGTGACGTAATCCCAGTTCTTCGCCGGGTTGAGGTCGTTGTTCGGCGACCACTGGTTGCCGCTCATGTAGAACGTCTGCGAGCGCGGCAACGCGGCCAGCGTCTGCCCCCCGGCGCCGGCCCCGCCGGCCATCAGCGCGGCGACGAATGCGGCAACGACCGCCGCCACGCCGAGGGCGCCGACTCCTCGTGCCCTACGGGTTGACATCACTCTGAGTTCCTCCTTGTAGGGGCTTCGGCTGCGCCTGCCGGAGACCGATGACGCGGTCGACGCCTCGCCGAATTGAGACGAACGATCGTCCCTCGGGTTCGAGCGTCCTGGCAGCTCCGACATCGGAGTCATCGAGCGCACGCCCGCACTTCATCACTTATCCGGTTAAGTGTCAACCGTGATTCGCGATGAAATCCGGACCGCCGGGTCGTGTAGGCGCGGTGCTGCCGCGCGTCGTCAGGTCTCCTCGCTCGGTCTCGAGATCGCCGACGGCCCGGCCCTCGATCGCCGCGAGCAGATGCCCGGTCGCCGCACTGCCGTAGGCCTCGATGTCGCGTGTGATCGCCGTGAGCGGCGGGTGGACGACCTGGCTGATGAGGGAGTCGTCCCAGCCGATGATCGACACGTCGTCCGGCACGGCGAGCCCCATCTGCTGCGCGACGCCGAGCCCGGTCACGGCGAGCAGGTCGCTGTCGTAGAGAATCGCGGTCGGCCGTCGCCGCGAGGTGAGCAGACGCCGAGTCGCGCGAGCACCGCTCTCGGCGGAATAGTCGGTCTCGACGATCTGGCCCTCGAGCCCGAGCTCACGCGTCACCTGCTCGAAGGCAGACGCACGCTGGGTCGTGTGCACGAAGTCTCCGACGCCCGTGACATGGGCGACGCGCGTGTGCCCGAGCGCGGCGAGGTATTGCACCGCCTCCGTCACAACCTGGCCTTCGTCATGCCAAACTGCTGGTATTTCCTGGTTTTCGAGCGGTCCCCCGACGATCACTGCGGGGAGCCCGAGGCGGACGAGCTCCGCGACCCGAGGATCGTCGACCCTCAGGTCGACGACGAGAACGCCGTCCACTCGATGCTCGCCGAACCACCGCCGGTAGACCGCGATCTCCTCTTCGACGTCGCGGACGAGCTGGATGGTGAGCGCAATCGAGTGCTTGGCCAGCTCGAGCTCCGCGCCGGCGATGAACTCCATGAAGAACGGCTCGAGCGCGATCGTCCGTGCGGGCCGGGCCAGCACGAGGCCGCACGCGTCCGCCCGCGCCGCCGACAGCGCCCGGGCCGCGCGGTTGGGGTACCAGCCGAGCTCCTGCGCGATCGCGAGGATCCGCTCGCGCGTTTCGTCGGAGACACCTGGGCGCCCGTTCAGGGCGTACGAGACGGCGCCTTTCGAGACGCCCGCACGCTCCGCGATGTCCCGGATCGTAACGCGGCCGCCTCGCGGATCGGGCCCGCGTTGCGGTTCGTGCTTGCCACGAGCGAGCTGAGACGTATTATCCTCCTTTACCGGTTCAGGAGATGCAGACTACATTGAACAACAGAGGGCACGTCTTCCCGCCTCGGTTCGCGTGGGGCGCAGCCACCGCGGCCTACCAGACCGAGGGCGCCGCGGACGAGGACGGTCGCGGCGAGAGCATCTGGGATCGCTTCACGAGCCTTCCCGGCCGCGTCGCGAACGGCGACACGGGACGCGTGGCCTGCGACGCATATCACCGCTATCCGGAGGACGTGCGCCTCATGCGGGAGCTCGGCCTCGACGCGTACCGGTTCTCGATCGCGTGGCCGCGGATCCTCCCGGAGGGTCGCGGACGGGTGAACACGGCTGGGCTCGACTACTACGACCGGCTCGTCGACGAGCTTCTGGCGAACGGCGTCGAGCCGTTTCCGACGCTGTACCACTGGGACCTGCCGCAGGCCCTGGAGGACGAAGGAGGCTGGCCGGTGCGCGACACCGCCGAGGCCTTCGCCGAGTACGTCGAGGTGGTCGTCGCGCGACTCGGCGACCGCGTGTCGCACTGGATCACCCAGAACGAGCCGTGGGTGATCGCCTGGCTCGGCTACGGCCGGGGGGAGCACGCTCCCGGCCGGCGCAGCGACCGCGACGCCTTCGCCGCGGCGCACCACGTGTTGCTGTCGCACGGCCGCGCGCTCGAGGTGATCCGCCGCGATTGCCCCGACGCCCAGGTCGGCATCACGATCGACGTGATCCCGATCCACCCGCTGACGGCCGCGGAGCAGGATCTCGTCGCGGCGTGCGAGGAGGACGGGTTCCGCAACAGATGGATCCTCGATCCGGTGCTGCGCGGTAGCTATCCGGAGGACATGCGGCGCCGGTTCGCGCGGATGCTCCCCACAATCGAGGACGGCGATCTCGAGGCCATCTCGGCTCCGATCGACTTCCTCGGCGTCAACTACTACCGGCGGCACGTCGTCAAGGCCGGGCCCAACGGGTCGGGGCCCGTCGTCGTGGAGGTCGACGGCGGGGAGCACACCGTCGTGGGCTGGGAGGTCTACCCGGACGGCCTCTACGAGCTGCTCGTCCGCCTCCACGAGGACTACGACCCGCCGCCGCTCTACGTGACCGAGAACGGTGCGGCGTTCGGCGACACGCGACGGAACGGCACGGTCGACGACCCCGAGCGGACGTCGTACCTCGAGCGTCACCTCGCGGCGGTCGCGCGCGCGATCGCGACGGGGGTGCCCGTCGACGGGTACTTCGTCTGGTCCCTGCTCGACAACTTCGAGTGGGCCCGCGGCTACGCGGCCCGGTTCGGACTCGTGTACGTCGACTACGGCACGCTGGAGCGCGTGCCGAAGCAGAGCTACCACTGGTACCGCGACTTCATCGCGGGCCAGCGAAACGGCGTCGCACCGGCGACGCTCTAGGCCTCGCGCGCGACTGCGAGACCGGGGACGACCGGATCCCTGTCGCTCCACGGGAAGTTGATCCAGCGGTCGGTGCGACGCCAGACGTACTCGCACTTCACGAGCGAGCGCGACTTCTCGTAGAGCACCGCCGTTCGCACCTCGCCCACCTTCCCCGCGCAGAACTCGCCGACGCTCTCGAGGGTGTGGCCGGTGTCGGCGACGTCGTCGACGATCAGGATGCGTGCGTCGTCGAGGTCCACGAAGTCCGGCGCCGGCGGCAGGATCCTCGGCACCTCGAGGCGCTCGTCGACCCCGGTGTAGAACTCCACGTTCATCGTGTAGACGTTCTTCACGCCGAGGGCATAGCCGAGCGCGCCCCCGACGAGCAGTCCGCCGCGGGCGATCGAGAGGATCATCTCCGGCGCATAGCCGTCGTCCGCGACGAGTTGAGCGAGGTCGCGCGTGGCCGTACCGAAGAGCTCCCACGTGAGGATCTCGCGCTCCTCCGCCACCGAGCGAACCTACACGACCTCTCCGAGCCACTCGCCGAGAGCCGCACGGAGCGCGGCAATGCCCGACCGGAGGGAGTGATCGCCCGGCACGACGGCGACCGTGCGCCGCGGCCCGGCAGGCGGGATGCCGAAGCGGTCGTTCTCGCCCTGCACGACGAGGGTCGGCACCGAGACAGCATCTAGCTCCGGCAGCCGGCTGACCGGGGGCCTGCCGGAACCCCGGACCGGCGGGACGAGCGGGAACGCAAGGCAAAGCACCGAGGCGGCGCCGACCGCCTCGGCCGTCCGACAGGCCACCCTGGCGCCCGACGACC
>DASSVY010000035.1:0-3141 GCA_035705535.1 Gaiella sp.
GCCTCAGGGACGGAGGACGGCCCGCTTCGGGCCTGCGAGGAACCCCGCCTCGACGAGGAGCTCGAGCGCCTCGCTCTCGACCACGGGGCGACCGTCGAACCGCTCGACCGCGAGCCGCCGGCCGCGGTCGGCCCGCACCCAGGCGACGAGAGCGTCGAGCGCGGGCCGCAGCCAATCGGGGTCCGGGTCGCGCAGCGGGAGGAGCGACCGTCCTCCCCGCTCGACGTACAACGCAGCCTCGCCGCCGAGGAGCACGACGTGCGCGCCGGCGACGCGCGCCGCCCGGGCAGCGGCGCGCCTCGGCCACGGCAGGACGCCGCCGTAGGGCTGGGCCGGGTCGGCTGCGGCGAGCACGAGCGGCTCCTCGTCCTCGACCTTGCGGAGCTCGCGCAGCCGCTCGACCGCGCCCGGCAGCGCGAACTGGGCGCCGCCGAGCCCCTCGACGAAGTAGCCGCGCCGGCAGGCGCCGACGGTCTCGAGCGCCCTGAGCTCGCCGTAGACGGCGCCGTAGCCGCCGGCGATCCCCTCAGCGCGGACGCCGTCGCGTGTGACGATGCCCTGTCGCTCGAGCAGAAGCTCGGCCAGCGGCCGGCGATCGACGGGAGTCCCGGCCGGTGCGAAGAGGCGCGACGTGAGCGACCAGCGCCCCGCCGTCGCGACCTCGCCGGAGCCGCGCGCGCGCGAGAAGCGACGCGGCCGGCGCTCGGCGGTCGGCACGCCGTAGCGACGTTTCGCGCGGAGCGGCGCCCAGGCGTCGTTCGTAACCTCGCCCGCCCACACGAGCTCCCACAGCGCGGGCAGCGCGTCGGCCGGGTCGAGCCCGGCCGACGTGAGCAGGTCGAGCCAGAACTCGGCACTTTGCGCGAGCGCGGCGCGGAGCGCGTCGTGGGCCGGCCCGGTAAGGGGCTCCGTGGTCGCCGGCGGACCGAGCAGGGGTGCGTCCTCGCGGTAGTAGAGCGCGACGCGGTCGAGACCGGCGCCGACCCAGACGACCTCGCCGGAGGCGCAGATCTGGTCGAGCGCGGCGGGCTGGTAGCCGGGCACGCGGCGGGGCAGGAGCTCCGACTCCCACAGCGCGACCGGGAGCGCCAGACCCTGGAGCGGGACGAGTGCCTCGCGGAGGCTCGCCCGCCTGTCGATCCCGTGCCAGCCAGGCAGGAACCGCCCGAGGGCGGCTTGCCCGGCAGGCTCGATCTCTCGGCGGAGCGTCGCGAGCGTTGCGCGACGGATCCGCCGGAGCACGTCCGGATCGCACCACTCTCGCTCGATGCCCCCGGGGCGCAGCTCGCCACGGACGAGCAGGTCGCGCGCCTCCAGGCCGACCAGCACCGATTCCGCGTCGTCCGGCTCCAGCGCGTATCTCCGCGCGAGCTCGCCGGTCGTGAACGGGCCGCGCGAGCGCGCGAAGCGAAGGACGACGCGCTCGAGCGCGCCCTCGACCGGCTCGAGGAACGCCCCGGGCAGCCCACCCGGTGGCATCACGCCGAACGCGTCGCGGTAGAGACCGGCGTCGTCGGCCGCGATGAGCGCCTCGGCGGCGCCGACCTGGGCCCTGAACGCGCGCCGCTCGCGGACGAGCGTCTCGGCGAACCCGGAGTCGACCTCGGCGTCGCGCAGCTCGCCGACACGGCGAAGCAGGTCGTGCAGCTCGTCGGCGTTTCGCGGGACGGGCCGGAGCGACGCCTCCACCTCGGCCATGGCGCCGGGATCGAGCAGGTCGCGCAGCTCCTCCTGACCGAGCAGCTCGCGGAGCAGGTCGCGGTCGAGTGACAGTGCCTGGGCCCGGCGCTCGGCCGCAGGCGTGTCGTCCTCGTACATGTAGGTCGCGACGTAATCGAAGAGGAGCGACGACGCCATCGGCGACGCGGACGGCGTCTCGAGCTCGACGAGGTCCAGCTCGCGCGACCGCAGCCCGTGGAGGATGCGGCGGAGCGCAGGCAGGTCGAAGACGTCCTGCAGGCACTCCCGGTACGTCTCCAGGATGATCGGGAACGATCCGTAGGGCCGGGCGACCTCGAGCAGGCTCTGCGCCTTGAGCCGTTGCTGCCACAGCGGGGTGCGCTGCCCGGGGCGACGGCGCGGGATGAGGAGTGCCCGGCCCGCGTTCTCCCGGAACCGCGAGCCGAAGAGGGCGGTGCGGCCCACTTCCTGTACGACGAGGTCCTCGAGCTCCTCCGGCTCGACGAGCAGGTCGGCCAGCGAGGGCGGGACGTCGGCGTCCGGGAGGTGGAGCGCGATCCCGTCGTCCGACCAGAGCGACTGCACCTCGAGCGCGAGCGTGTCGCGGAGCTTCGCCTGGAGCGCCATCGCCCACGGCGCATGGACGCGCCCGCCGAACGGGGTCAGGACGCAGATCCGCCAGTCGCCGATCTCGTCACGGAACCGCTCGATCACGACGGTCCGATCGGTCGGAAGCGCGCTCAGCCGCTGCTGGTCGCGGAGGAACGCCAGCAGGTTCTTCGCCGCGCGCTCGTCGAGGTGGTAGTCCTCGCGGAGCCGCGTGGTCGCGCGTGCGTCCGAGAGCGCCGAGAGCGTGCGGGAGGCCTCGCCGATCTTGCTGCCCAGCTCGTACGGCCGCCCGACGCCCTCGCCCTTCCAGAACGGCACCGCGCCGGGCACCCCGGGCGCCGGCGAGACGAGGACGCGATCGCGCGTGATCTCTTCGATCCGCCACGTCGACGCGCCGAGCATGAACGTCTGACCCTCGCGCGCCTCGTAGACCATCTCCTCGTCGAGCTCCCCAACCCGGCCGCCGTCCCCGACCTGGAAGACGCCGTAGAGCCCGCGGTCCGGGATCGTGCCGGCATTCGTCACCGCGAGCCGGCGCGCGCCCTGGCGGCCGCGGATCACCCCGGCGGTGCGATCCCACACGATCCGCGGGCGAAGCTCGGCGAACTCGTCGGAGGGGTAGCGGCCCGCGAGCATCTCCAGCACTCCCTCGAACTGCGCTCGGGAGAGCTCGGCGTAGGGATAGGCCCGGCGCGCCATGTCGTACAGGTCGCCGACGTCCCACTCGTCGAGGGCGGCCGCAGCCACGACCTGCTGGGCGAGCACGTCGAGCGGGTTCTGCGGGATCGTCGTCTCCTCGATCTCCCCGTCGCGCATGCGCCGCGCGACCACCGCGCACTCGAGCAGGTCACC
>DASSVY010000036.1:0-2109 GCA_035705535.1 Gaiella sp.
CGAAGCCGAGCGACTCGTAGAGCTTGATCGCGCGCTCGTTCTGCTCGATCACCTCGAGCTCGACCGTCGGCGGCGCCACCTCGAGCACGGCGTTCATCAACACACGGCCGATCCCCTCGCCGCGGTGCTCCTTGGCGACGCCGATGCCGCCGATCCAGCCGACGTCTCCGCGCACGCCGAGGTTGCAGATGCCCAGCCCCTCCGCGACGCGCGAGCGCGACAGGTCGATGCTCCACGCGTCGACGATGTGCTGCATCGACGCCTCGTCGAGCTGCACCGGCGCGAAGTAGTCCTCGTAGCCCCGCGTGAAGAGCTCCGCGAGCTCCGCCATCGTGAACCGGTCTGCGGGGACGATGTTCACGCCGCCACCAGCGCGCGCGCGAAGTCGTGCGCGTCGAACGGACGCAGGTCCTCGAGCCCCTCGCCCACGCCGACGAGCTTCACCGGCAGCCCGAGCTCGTACGCGATCGCGACGGCGATGCCGCCCTTCGCGGAGCCGTCGAGCTTCGTCAACGCGACACCGGTCACCCCGACAGCCTCGTTGAAGAGACGTGCCTGCTGCAAGCCGTTCTGGCCGGTCGTCGCGTCGACGACGAGCAGCGTCTCGTGCGGGGCGCCGTCGACCCTCCCCTCGATCACGCGCCGCACCTTCGCCAGCTCGTCCATCAGGTTGCCCTGCGTGTGCAGGCGGCCGGCGGTGTCGACGATCACGACGTCGCGACCGCGGGCGCGCCCGGCCTCGACCGCGTCGTACGCGACAGCCGCGGGGTCGGCGCCACGTGAGCCGCCCACGAACTCGGCGCCCGCGCGCTCGGCCCAGATCTCGAGCTGCTCGTCCGCCGCGGCACGAAATGTGTCGGCGGCGCCGACGAGCACCGAGCGCCCGTGCTCCGAGAGCGTGCGCGCGAGCTTTCCGATCGTCGTCGTCTTCCCCGTCCCGTTCACCCCGACGACGAGGATCACGGTCGGCGACTCGGCCGCGCGCGCCAGTGTCGCGGGATCGCCGAAGAGCTGCTCGACCTCTTCCGTCAGCGCCTCCCCGAGGTCGGCGAGCTCGCCGCGGGCCTCGAGCCGCCGGACGAGCTCGGCCGTCGCCGGAACACCGACGTCCGCCCGGATGAGGGCGATCTCGAGCTGTTCCCAGGCGTCCTCCTGGCTCGAGTCGAACGACCCGGAGAGCTCGGCCTGGAGGGCCCGGCGGCTCTTGCCGAGGGAGTCGCGCAGACGGCCGAAGAACCCCGACCGCTCGAGCGCGTCGCGCTCGCCGTCTTCCGCGTCGCCGAGCAGCTCCGACCAGGTGCGCGACATCGCGCGAACGCTACCCGCGGCCGGATCGCGATCCTCAGGCCGTGGCGGCCGCGCGCTCCTCGCGCGGGAGGCGGCGGGAGACGATCTGGGACACGCCGTCGTCGCCCATCGTGACGCCGTAGAGCACGTCTGCGGCCTCCATCGTCCGCTTCTGGTGCGTGATCACGACGAACTGCGCACGATCGGCGTAGCGGCGAAGAAGGTCGACGAAGCGCGTGATGTTCGCGTCATCCAGCGCGGCCTCCACCTCGTCCAGGAGGTAGAACGGGCACGGCTTCGCGAGGAAGAGCGCGAACAGGAAGGAGATCGCGCCGAGCGCCTTCTCGCCGCCGGAGAGGAGCGTGAGCCGCGTGATCCGTTTCCCGGCCGGCCGGAGCTCGACCTCGACGCCCGCCTCCTGCTCCTCCGTTCCCTCCTCGGGCTCGACGAGTCGGAGACGGCCCTCACCGCCCGGGAACAGCGTCGCCGCGACCTCCTCGAAGTTCGCGGCGACTGCGGTGAACGTCTCGTCGAACCGGCGCCGCACGGTCTCCGCCAATTCGTCGCGCAGAGACTCCAGCTCGCGGAGCGACTCCTCGAGATCGACGCGCTGGGTGGAGAGCTCCTCGAGACGCTCCTTCTCGGCCTCGTACTCCTCCTGCGCGAGCGGGTTGACCTTCCCGAGCGCCTCCCTGCGCGACTCGAGCCTCGTGATCCGCGCCGCGAGCTCGTCCCGGTCCCCGTCCGGCCCGGTCGCAGGCTCGTCCAGGTCGCCGTCATCCGCACCGGCCGCGCGCGCCTCCTCGAGTCTCCGCCTGGCCT
>DASSVY010000037.1:0-2298 GCA_035705535.1 Gaiella sp.
GGGACGACACCTACGAGGGCGGTCGCGCAGACGGCCGTTAGGGCGGCGAGGGTGCGCATCACCTGGTCGACGCTAACGCGGCGATGTGAAGAGTGCGTGAAGCTCGGGTCTAACGCCGGGGCGCTTCTTGGTCGCTGTCGAAGTCGCCGCGGCCGCCACCGAGCTCGAAGCCCGCGACCGTGTCGGCCCGATCGGCCGAGTACTCGCGCGTGAGCTCGTCGGCCTCAGCGTCCTCGAGCTCTTCCGACTTGTCCGGCGTCGAGCTGAGCCACCCGAGCAGTGTGTCCTTGATTCCCATCTGGTGAGCGTATCGCGCCCATCCCGCGATCACCAACCGGCGTGGTGCCGGGAACGACGAGGGGGGCCGTCTCACACGGCCCCCCTCGTACCCTCTGCCCGTCGACGGGCTCGACTCAGCTCGGATGCGGCCCCGTGATCCACGCGAGGACCTCGGGGATGTCGACCCGGGCCGAGTACCCCACGCCCGAGCAGTTGCTGTTCGTCACGTACGAGTTGACTCCGAGCACGGTGCTCGTGCCACCGAGGAGGTCCGGGCCTCCCGAGTCGCCGAAGCATGTCCCGCCCGAGCCCCCGCCGGGATTCATCGCGAGCTTGAGGAAATCCGCGCTGTGCACGAAGTTGCCCGACACAAGCTCGCTGGGCGCGTACATGCGGATCCGCGGGCCCGTCCACCGCTGGAAGGGCGGCGGCGGCGGAGGCGGCGTCAGGTTTCCGGGGAGCTTCGCCTGGACCTGGACGCCGTAACCTACGAAGTCGACCGCCGTCTTGTTCGCGAGCGTGTCGACGAGGCCCGCCGCCGGCAGCTCGGCGTACGTACTCACCACCGACGTCGGGACGGGCTCGGAGAGCACGACCACGCCGACGTCGCGGTAGGAGAAGGCCGGCAGGCCGTTTCCACCGTATGGGCTGTCCGGGCTGCGGTAGTCCGGGTTGGTGTAAGGCGTGCCGTCGTACGACGTCGTGCCGCTGAACGGGTACTCCGGGTTGCCCTGGTTGACCGCCTCGACCCAGAGCCGTGCGGCGACGGCACCGTCGGTGCAGTGACCGGCTGTCAGAACGAGGGTCGGGGAGAGGAGCGACCCGGTGCAGCGCCAGGCCGGGTGCCCAGGCGCGTCGTCGAACACGAGCAGGCCGACGTACGGGTGGTTGTTCCCGTCCGGCGTCCCGTTGGTGATCGCGAGCGCGGCGGTCGAGCCGCCGAGCATGACCAGAGCTGCCACGGCGAGCGCCGCGAGCTTCCTGGGTAGGGACATATGCGAAACCTCCTGCGTCGTCGATAGGACGGCCGTCGTCGGCCATCCCCGGCTCCCCGCTGTGCCCCGCGTGCCGTTGTGCCAAACCCGGCGCCGGCCGAACCGATTCAGTACGCGACGGCGCCGAGACCCGTCTCGGCCGCGTGGCGCTGCTCGTCTGCGCGATAGCTCGAGCGGACGAGCGGGCCTGCGAACACCGAGCCGAAGCCGAGCGCCTCACCCTGCTCGCGCATCCAGCGGAACTCGTCCGGATGGACCCAGCGGTCGATCTTCGCGTGCTGCGAGGAGGGCTGCAGGTACTGGCCGATCGTCACGACGTCGACGCCGTTCGCGCGGAGGTCGCGCATCGTGTCTACGACCTCGTCGTTGGTCTCGCCGAGCCCGACGATGATCCCCGACTTGGTCAGCACGGGGTAGTCCGCGATCTCCTTCGCACGACGCAGGAGCGTCAGGGCGCCGTCGTAGCTCGCCTTCGCGCCGCGCATCCTCCGGTGCAGCCGGCGCACCGTCTCGATGTTGTGGTTGAAGACCTCGGGCCGTGCCCCGACGACGGTCGCGAGCGCCTCCTCCTCGACGCCGAGGAAGTCGGGTGTCAGCACCTCGACGTGCGACTCGGGCAGCTTCGCCTTGAGGGCACGGATGGTCGCGGCAAAGTGACCGGCGCCCCTGTCCGGCAGGTCGTCGCGGTCGACGGAGGTCACGACGACGTGCGAGAGACCCATGGTCGCCGCGGCCTGCGCGAGCCGGAGCGGCTCGAGCGGATCGGGCGGCCCGTCCGGCTTGCCCGAGTGCACGTAGCAGTACCGGCACGCGCGCGTGCACGTGTCGCCGAGAATCTGGAACGTGGCGGTGCCTCGGCCCCAGCACTCGGCGATGTTCGGACAACGCGCCTCCTCGCAGACGGTCACGAGGCTCGCGCCATGGAGCAGCTTGCGGACGTCCCAGTACTTGCCCTCGGTACTCGGCGCGCGCACCTTCATCCACGGCGGGCGGCGCGGGCGCTCGGCGACGGGAAGCGAGGTCT
>DASSVY010000038.1:0-3291 GCA_035705535.1 Gaiella sp.
GGCTTCGGACGGCTGGCAGTCGTCGACCGTGGAACGGGTGAGCTCGTCGGGCGCACCGGGGTGATGCGCGAGCCCGACTGGGAGGCGACGGCGTGCAAGGACGAGATCGGCTGGGCGATCGCACCGGCCCGGTGGGGCGAGGGCCTCGCGACGGAGGCCGCGACCGCTGCGCTTCGAGACGTATTCGAGCGCGCGGGCCTGCAGCGTGTCGTGTGCTTCGCGTTACCGGCGAACACCGCCTCGCTCCGTGTGATGCAGAAACTCGGCCTCGTGCGAGGAGGTAGCGCCCCATGGAAGGGCAAGCCGCACGTGTGGTACTCGATCTCAGCTGGTGACTTCGCGCATGGCGTCAGCGCCCGGGACGTCTGATCGGGGCGCCGAAGAGCTCGTTGGGGCGCAGTGCCGCCCCGCACTCCTCGCACTCGACCTGGAACGCCGACGGAAGCCGCGCGGCGCACTCCGGGCAGCGGGCGACCAACGTCGTGGCGCACTGCGGACAGGTCGTCGGGCGGAGCTCCTCGTGGTCCTCGAAGTACCGGACCACGTGCCCGCACGAGGGACAGAGCGCAACCCAGTCGCCGAGCGTCCGGCGCCGCTCCTCCTGAATCCAGTTCCGCCGAGGTGCCATCGCGTCAACGGTACAAGTCGCCCTCCTACCGAGCGGCTAGAGTCACGTCGACGTCGCCCAGGAAGGGGAGCGAAGCCCACATGGCAGTTCGCGAGGCCGAGCCGGTCGAGACGCTGCAACAGGTGAAGGAGGCGGGACTCGATCGCGAGGATCTGCTCGAGATCTACCGCAACATGCTGATCACCCGCGGCATCGAGGAGCGGGGTCACATCCTCTACAAGCAGGGGAAGATCCCCGGCTCGTTCTACACAGGGCGGGGAAACGAAGGCTCGGCGGTAGGGGTGGCGACCGCGATGGGGCCGAACGACGTCGGCACGCCGCTCCAGCGCGACATGGGCGTCCACGTGACGCGCGGCATCGAGCCGTGGCGCATCTTCGCCCAGTACATGGCCCGCGACGACGGGCCCACACGCGGGCGCGACGGGAACGTCCATATGGGCGATGCGCGCCTCGGGCTCCACACCATGGTGAGCCACCTGCCGGCGATGCTGCCCGTCGCGGTCGGGATGGCACTCGCATTCAAGATCCGCGACGAGCGCCGGGTCGCCGTAGCCTGGTGCGGCGAGGGCGCGTCCTCACGCGGCGACGCGCACGAGGGCATGAACCTCGCCGGCGTCCGGCGACTGCCGGTCGTCTTCGTGATCGACAACAACCAGTGGGCGTACTCGACGCCGTCGCACCTCGAGTATGCGGTCGAGCATCTCGCCGACCGCGCCGCGGCCTACGGCTTCGACGGGGTCGTCGTCGACGGCACCGACGTCCTCGCGGTGTACCGCGAAGCGAAGCGCGCGATCGAGAAAGCGCGCGAGGGCGGCGGCCCGACGCTGATCGAGTCCGTCACGCTCCGCATGGAAGGCCACGCGGTCCACGACGATGCGTTCTACGTCCCGAAGGAGCTCTTCGAGGAGTGGGCGCGCCGCGACCCGATCGAGCGCTTCCGCGGCTGGCTCCGCGACACCGGCTCGCTGGGCGACGAGGAGGAGGACGAGCTCACCGCCGGCGTGAAGCGGCTCCTCCACGAGGCGATGCAGCGTGCCGAGGAGTCCCCGGTCCCGGACCCCGCCACGGTCACCGACGGTGTGTTCGCGACTCCGGACGAGCTCGACACCCCTCACCACCGCTGATGGCAATGGCCGAGAAGACCTACCTCCAGGCGATCTCGGACGGGCTGCGGCAGGAGATGCAGCGCGACGAGCGGGTCTTCGTCCTCGGCGAGGACGTCGGAGTCTACGGCGGCGCGTTCAAGGTGACGCAGGGCTTCCAGGAGGAGTTCGGCGCGCACCGCGTGCTCGACATGCCGCTCTCGGAGACGGCGATCGTGGCCGGCTCGACCGGGGCGGCCTTGATGGGCATGCGACCGGTCGCCGAGATGCAGTTCTCCGATTTCGTCTCCTGCGCGTGGGACCACCTCGTCACCGTGGCGGCAAAGCAGCGATGGCGGACCGGAACGCCGATCCCGATCGTGCTGCGCCTCCCGTCCGGCGGCGGCTTCTCGGGCGGCCCGTTCCACTCGCAAAACCCGGAGTCGAGCTTTGCGCACATCCCCGGATTGAAGGTCGTGTGCCCGGCGACGCCGGAGGATGCGAAGGGGCTCCTCGCGACGTCGATCGAGGACCCGAACCCGGTCCTCTACTTCGAGCACAAGCACCTGTACCGCCGGCTCAAGGGCGAGGTGCCGGACGAGCGCTACACGACGCCGTTCGGCAAGGCGCGCGTCCACCGCGAGGGCGACGACATCACCGTGATCACGTGGGGCGCGATGGTCTACACCGCCGACGAGGCCGCGACGCGGGTAGCCGACGAGGGCATCTCGGTCGAGGTGCTCGATCTCCGGACGCTGATCCCGTGGGACCGGGACGCGGTGCTCGAAAGCGTCGCACGGTGCTCGAAGGCGCTCGTGCTGCACGAGGACACGAAGACCGGCGGCTTCGGCGCCGAGATCGCGGCGACGATCGTCGAGCACGCCTTCGAGCAGCTCGATGCGCCGGTGCGCCGCGTCGCCGCGCCCGACGCGCCCGTCCCGTTCGCACCCTCGCTCGAGAAGGCGTACATCCCGCAGGTCGACGACGTCGCGGCCGCGCTGCGCGAGCTGGCCGCATACTGAGGACGAGGGTCCCGACGAGGAGGACGACGTGAGCACCGGAACCCAGGTCGAGGTCGTGATGCCCCAGATGGGCGTCTCCGTCTCGGAGGGTACGATCACGCGCTGGCTGAAACAGCCGGGCGACACGATCGCGCTCGACGAGCCGCTGCTCGAGATCTCGACCGACAAGGTCGACACCGAGGTCCCCAGCCCCGGCGAGGGCGTCGTCGCGGAGATTCGTGTCCAGGAGGGCGAGACGGTCGAGGTCGGGACGGTCCTCGCGGTGATCGCGCCCGCGGGTTCCGCCACCTCGCCTGCGCCTGTCGAGGCCCCCGAGCCCGAGGCCCCCGAGCCCGAAGCCGCCTCGGTCGAGCAGACGCCCGAGCCGCCCGCACCCGAGCCGGCGGCGGCGGCGAGCCCGGCCGAGCCCATTTCGCCGCCCGCCCCCGAGCCACCGGCGCCGGTTGCGCCCGCCGCCCAGCCGCAGTCGCCGGAACCGGCCCCCCAGCCGACGGGCACCGGGAACGGCAGGACGTTTGTCTCGCCGGTGGTCGCGCGCATCGCCGCGGAGCACGGCGTC
>DASSVY010000039.1:0-5195 GCA_035705535.1 Gaiella sp.
TCGGCATGCCGTTCGCGTAGACGGCGCGGATGCCGGCCTCCTGTAGCCCCTGGATTGCTGCGTCCGAGTGGTCGGGGGTGTTGCTGATGTGCGACCAGTCGAGCAGGGTCGTGACTCCGCCGTTGAGCGCCTCGAGCGAGCCTGCGTAGTCGCCGATGTGGACGTCCTCGGGGCGGTAGTGCCCGCCGACCGAGCCGAGCATCACCGCGAAGTAGTGGTCGAGCGTGCAGGACGGAAGGACGCCGCGGACCGGCGTCTGCCATGTATGCCTGTGGGTGTCGACGAACCCCGGCATGACGATCATGCCGCTCGCGTCTACCTCCTCGGCATCGCCCACCTCGAGACCTCTGCCGATCTCGACGATCACTCCGTCCTCGACGAGGACGTCGCCGTTCGGGATCTCGCCGACCTCGGGGTCCATCGAGACCACGAAGCCGTTGCGAATGAACAGTCGCTGCGAGCTCATGTCCCTCTCCTTCGCTGGCCGGTCACCAACAGTACGACAGTCGCGACCGCCGTTCTCCCGAAAGGGAACGCGTCTCGCGCCGCCGGATGTACAGCGAGCATAAACACGTGGTGGCGAGCGCGTCAAACGCCCTCCGTGTGCGTTTTCCCTGATGCGGTGCGGGTTCCGGCGGCCTCGTGCCCGCCTGGCAGCCCCTCGTCCGACGCGTGTTGTCAGACTGTGCGTTCCGTCACGGTTGACACTCTTCGCCGGACGTGCACACAATGGTCGCCTGGTCGCGGCACGTTCCTCGGCGTCCTGCCTTCCGGCATCCGGCTGCTCGTGAGCGCCGCCGGACACTCGAGTAGTGGCGGCCCGGCACGGGTCGACGGACGCGTCGGCCAGCTGACGGCGAGCGCCGTCGTCGCTGCGCGATTCCTCCCGATCTGGCTCGCGACGGGCGCTCTCGTGGTCGTCGCGGCGGCCATCGCGCCGAACGCGATCAAGAGCACCTCGTGGGCGTTCGTGCTCCCCTACATGACGATTCTGGCGATCGCCGCGCTCGGTCAGATGCTCGTGATCATGCATGCGGGGATCGACCTCTCGACCCCCGGGGTGATCTCGCTCGGCGGGAACCTGCTCGTCGGGGTCAGCGCGGGGGCGAACGACCAGCTCGTGCGCGGGATCCTCGCGTGCATCGGGCTCGGTGTGCTCGTCGGGCTCGTCAACGGGATCCTCGTCGGCGTCTTCAGACTGAACCCGCTGATCGTCACCCTGGCGGTCGGACAGATCGTGCTCGCGGTTGCGATCAGGTATTCGCGCGAGGTGACGGGCCAGGCCTCGGTCCCGAGCTCGCTCTCGTCCTGGGCGTCCGAAAAGCCGCTCGGGATCAGCTCGGTGTTCTGGGCGGGCGCCGCGATCACGCTCGCGGTCGCCGTCGCGCTCCGCTACACCGCGCCCGGGCGCCGCTTCCAGGCCGTCGGCGCGAACCCGCGCGCCGCCTGGATGGCCGGTCTCCACGTGCGCTCGCACGTCGTGTTCGCGTACACGGCGGCCGGAGCGCTCTACGGGGTCGCGGCGGTCCTGCTGGCGGGGCTGCGGATCAGCATCGACCCGGCCTTCGGCTCGTCGTACCTGCTCGCGCCGATCGCGGCTGTCGTGATCGCGGGCGCGTCGATGTCGGGCGGCCTGGCCAGCGCGACCTCCACCTGGATGGCGGCGCTCGCGCTGACGCTGCTCACCCAGATGCTCCTCATCCTCGGCCTCTCGACGGCGATGCAGTACATCGTCTTCGGCGGGGCGATCATCGTCGGGATGCTGATCTCGGGCGATCGCCTGGCGTCGGTCCTCGGTCGCCTCCTGCGGCCGGTCGACGCACCCGCGGCCGCCCGCTCCGAAGCGACGGAAACCACGAGCTGATGCTCGCGAAAGGAGGCACGATGCAGGGTCGGAGGGAATCCGGATCGTCACGCAGGCGCCCGCTGGTCGTGGGCATGCTGACGATCCTCGTGCTCGGCGTCACGCTGGGGCTCGTCTCGAGCTCGAGCGGCAACTCGAGCACGTCGGCAGCGAAGCCCGCGGTCGTGATCTCGACCGGGAAGGGCTTCGGCGAGGTCTATGCGGCAAAGGCGTCGACCCTCAAGAAGACGCTGTTCAAGGCCAGCCTGCTCCCGGCGAACAAGATGTCGCGCAACATCGCGCTCGCGGGGCTCGGGCGCTCGGACAAGAAGGTCAACTACAACCTGGCGCTCCAGTGTTGGAAGAACAACGGCTGCTCGACCGGCACCGGCGGCAAGCTCACTGTCGCCTACATCGAGCAGTTCGGGGAGAACGTCTTCCGCCAGATGTCGAAGATGGAGTTCATCCTCCAGGCGCTGACGTATCCCGAGGTCGGCAAGATCATCTACAAGAGCGCCCACTCCGACCTGAACCAGGGGATCGCCGACTTCAAGGCGGCGATCGCCCAGAAGGTCGACCTGATCGTCTCCTATCCGGACTTCGGCGACGCGATGCTGCCGGTGATGAAGGAGGCGACCGACGCGGGCATCCCGGTCGCGACCTACGCCTGGGGCTACGTGACCGGCCCCGGGAAGAACTACCTGACCGTCGTCGGCGAGGACACCTGCAAGCTCGGGAAGGCCTACGCGAAGGTGATGAACACGCAGGTCAAGTCGGGTGACATCGCGTTCCTCGGCGGCTTCCCCGGGAACCCGCTGTCCCTCGGCTGGCAGACCTGCGAGAAGCCGGCGCTCAACTCCAACATCGACGTCGTGGCCACGGAGCCGACGAACTGGGATCCGTCGAAGGTTCAGTCGGTCGTCGCCGGCATCCTCGCGGCGCACCCCGACGTCAAGGGCTGGAGCTACGAGTACGGGCTCGGGATGGCGCAGGGGGCCCTCGCGGCGTACAAGGCCGCGGGCAAGCCGTTCAACACCGTGCTGACGCTCAGGACCGACGACGTGGGCATGGGCTGCACGTTCAACAAGGAGAACAACCCGAACCTGAAGATGTGGTACTACACCTCCGGGAACTCGCAGATCCGCGTCGCGTTCACCGCGGCGATGATGAAGCTCCGGGGCGCGAAGATCCCGCCGAAGATCGTCTTCCCGATCGAGTTGCAGAACCAGCGGGTGCGCGACTCCTGCGTCAAGGGCTATCCGCAGGAGGCCTCGGCGACGTCGCTCATTCCGCTGAGCCTGCTCCACAGGATGTATCCGTAGGAGGAACCGGAGCCACGAGCTAGACCGAGCAACCATGTCGACTCCCGGGCTCGCGAACCCGTCGGTGCTCGCCCTGCGCGACGTCTCGAAGGCGTTCGGGGCCGTCAGGGCGCTCCGCGAAGTCAGCGTCGACTGCCGGGCGGGCGAGATCCACGCGCTCGTCGGGGAGAACGGGTCCGGGAAGTCGACATTGCTCGGAATCGCCAGCGGCTTTCTCGCTCCCGATCATGGGGCCGTCGAGATCGCCGGCCGGCAGCGTCGGCGGGTCTCTCCGGCAGAGACCCGCCGACTCGGTCTCGGCATCGCGTACCAGACGTACTCGCACGTCCTCGACCTCTCGGTC
Organism: Gaiella sp.; assembly: GCA_035705535.1. Taxonomy (GTDB): domain Bacteria; phylum Actinomycetota; class Thermoleophilia; order Gaiellales; family Gaiellaceae; genus Gaiella. The sequence continues at coordinate 3,509 of DASSVY010000039.1, forward strand.
GCGGAGAACCTCTACCTCGGGGCGCCTCCGGAGCTCCGTCCGAGGTACGGGCGCATGGAGGCGTGGGCCGCCGAGACTCTCGACGCGTTCGACCTCGAGATCCCGCTGCTCCCGTCGACGCGAGCGCTCTCCCTCGTCCAGCGGCAGCTGCTCGAGGTGGTCAAGGCGCTCCTCGCCAAGCCCAAAGTCCTGCTTCTCGACGAGCCGACGACCGCGCTCGGGCCGGACGACGTCGAGCGCCTCCATGCGCTCGTGCTCGAGCAGAGCCGCGCCGGCGTCGGGATCGTCTATGTCAGCCACCGCCTGCCCGAGATCCTCGGCATCGCAGACCGGGTCAGCGTGCTGCGCGACGGCGTCTGCCAGGGAACGTTCGACGCTGCATCGATGTCCGAGGAGAGCCTCGTCGCGCTGATGATCGGGCGTCCGCTCCAGCTCGCGTTCCCCGAGCGGCAAGGCCGCGCCGCGCAGCGGGAGGTGCGTCTCGTCGTCTCGGGCCTCCACGGCGAGCGGTTCGGCCCGGTCGACCTCGAGGTCGCGAAGGGCGAGATCCTCGGGCTCGCCGGCGCCGAGGGCAACGGGCAGGTGCAGTTCCTCCGCGCCCTCGCGGGCGTCGAGCGGTCCGCCGGCGCGGCGACCTGCGACGGGCGTGCGCTCGACTCCGGCTCGCCGCTCGGCGCGCTTCGCGAGGGCGTCGTGCTGCTCAGCGGCGACCGCTCGGGGGAGTCCCTCTTTCCCGTGCTCAGCGTCCGCGTGAACACCACGATCCAGGTTCTCCGGCGACTCGGGCGGTTCGGCTTCCTCCGGAGGGGTCGCGAGCGCAAGACGGTCGACGACCTCGCGAGCCGCCTGCGGATCCGGATGGCCTCGATGGAGCAGCCGGTGCAGTCCCTCTCCGGCGGCAACCAGCAGAAGGTCTCGCTCACGCGGCCGTTCCTGCGCGGCGACGTCAAGGTGATCCTCGCCGAGGAGCCGACCCAGGGCGTCGACGTCGCCGCGCGGTTCGACATCTACGACGCGCTGCGCGAGAAGGCGAACGACGGCGTCGCCACGATCGTCAAGTCGAGCGACCCGCTCGAGCTCGCCGGCCTGTGCGACCGCGTCGTCGTGATGTCCCGCGGCAGGATCGTCGACGAGATCCAGGGCGCCGAGCTCGGCGAGCGACGGATCGTCGAGGCGATCGTCGGCTCGGGCCTCGGCCGCGCGCGCCGCGCGACGGAGGGGGAGGCGGCGCCGGCATGAGGGGGCTCCAGGGCTGGCTGCCGCTGCTCTTGATGTCGACGCTGATCGTCGCGCTCGGCTTCTACACGAGTCTCCGGGAAGACGCGTTCCTCACCTCGTACAACCTCAACAACCTCCTCCTCGCCACGATGCCGCTCGCGCTCGTCTCGCTCGGGCAGGCGACGGCGCTGCTCGTCGGCGGCTTCGACGTCTCCGTCGCGGCGCTGATGACGTTCTGCGTCGTGCTCGCCTCGTACACGCTGACGCCGACCACGTCGGGGTGGGGATATCTTCCGGGCTCGCTTGCCATCCTCGCGGTCGGGCTCGCGACCGGCATCTTCAACGCCATCCTGATCCGCGTCCTTCGGCTGCCCTCGATCATCGCGACGCTCGGGACCCTGAGCATCCTGCAGGGGGCGTCGCTCTGGCTCCGCGACCATCCGGAGGGCTCGATCAACGGCGGCGTGAT
>DASSVY010000040.1:0-6701 GCA_035705535.1 Gaiella sp.
CGTCGAGTTCACGCACGAGTACCGAGTGTGTCGAGACGTCTTCCGCGCCACCGTGCTCGAGCTCGCTCGGGTGGCGGCGGAGGAGGCCGCGAGGGACCGGCCGAGCGGCGCGGATCCAGTCCTGGTCTAGCCTGGCTCGCCCAGAACCCCGAAAGTCCCCTGCTACACTGCGGCTCGGCTCGGCGGCGTAGCTCAGTTGGTTAGAGCAGCGGAATCATAATCCGCGTGTCGTAGGTTCGAGTCCTACCGCCGCTACCTTTCGCCGTCCCCTTTCAGTCCCGACCAGAACGAGAGAACATGGCCACCGGAGTCAGAGTCGCGATCACGCTCGCCTGCACCGAGTGCAAGCGGCGCAACTATCAGTCGCAGAAGTCGAAGCGGAACACGCCCGACCGCGTCGAGTTCCGCAAGTACTGCCGCTGGTGCGGCGGCCACACGCTCCACCGCGAGACGCGGTAGCAGGACGGAATCTTGGCGCGCGAGACGAGACGACAGCGGCGCGACGCACGTCGCGCGGCCGGTGAGGAGGCACCCGCGCGGTCGACGCCGCGGCCCGTGCCCGCCGGGCCCGACCCCGCGGTCGCGGTCGAGCATCCGCGGCGCGGGGGCTTCATCCGCGAGTCGGTCGCCGAGCTCAAGAAGGTCGACTGGCCGAACCGCGCGCAGGTGATCCAGGGCACGATCGTCGTGATCGTCGCGTGCATCATCGTCGGGGCCTACCTGTGGGGTGCCGACCAGATCCTCCGCCCCTTCGTCCGCGACGTCCTGCTGGGCCAGTAATCGGGAGAGAGCGAATGTTCCACTGGTACGTGATCAACACCTACTCCGGGCACGAGAACAAGGTGAAGGCCAACCTCGAGCACCGGATCGCCTCCATGAACCAGCAGCCGCGGTTCCGCCGTGTCGTCGTCCCGACCGAGCAGGTGATCGAGACGAAGGACGGCCAGAAGGTGCAGACCGAGAAGCGCGTGCTTCCCGGCTATGTCCTCGTCAACATGGACCTGAACGACGACGCCTGGACGGTCGTCAAGGGGACGCCCGGCGTCACGGCGTTCGTCGGCGCCGGCGCGAAGCCCTCGCCGCTCTCGCAGGCGGAGGTCGACCGGATCCTCCACGCCGGCGGCGGCCCGGGTGGCGCGGCCGCGCCGCGTGCGCAGGTCGAGTTCTCCCTCGGCGAGTCGGTCAAGGTCACGTCGGGCCCGCTCTCCGACTTCGACGGCGAGATCGTCGACGTCAACGCGGACGCCCAGAAGCTCAAGGTGCTGGTCGACATCTTCGAGCGCCAGGTCCCGGTCGAGCTTGCGTTCGACCAGGTGAAGAAGCTCGACTAGCCCGTACCCACGAAGAGATAGGAGGAGGGGCAAGACGCCCCGCACGGACTCCGATGGCGAAGAAAGTCCTCACACTCATCAAGCTCCAGATCCCCGGTGGGCAGGCGAACCCTGCACCGCCGGTCGGCCCTGCGCTGGGCCAGCACGGCGTCAATATCGTGGAGTTCACGAAGGCGTTCAACGCCCAGACGGCCCACGAGAACGGCCGGATCATCCCTGTCGAGATCACCGTGTTCGAGGACCGCTCGTTCACGTTCATCACGAAGACCCCGCCCGCGGCGGTCCTGATCAAGGAGGCGCTGAACCTCGCGTCCGGGTCGGCCGAGCCGAACCGGAACAAGGTCGGCCGCTTGAGTCAGGCGCAGCTCCGCTCGATCGCGGAGACGAAGATGCCCGATCTCAACGCGAACGACGTCGACGCCGCGATGCTCGTCATCGCCGGCACCGCCCGGAGCATGGGCGTGGAGGTGGAGTCGTGACGTCCGTGGTCGGCTGGTCGGGGAGGCATCGGCCGGAGGCCGGCTTTGCCGGCCGGGAGGCCAGGGTCGAAGTCGCGGCGTCGCTGCGCCGGAGGAGGGGGCTCGTGGGGGAACCTGGGGTTCCCGCACGTCCGGTGGAGGTGGAGTCGTGAGCGCGCACGGGAAGCGGTACAAGGAAGCCCGCGGTGCGATCGACCGCGAGCAGGCCTATCCCCCCGCCGAGGCGATCGCGCTGCTCAAGGGATTCCCAGAGGCGAAGTTCGACGAGACGGTCGAGGTGCACTTCCGGCTGGGGCTCAACGTGCGGCATGCGGACGAGCAGCTGCGCGGGACGATCATGCTCCCGCACGGCACGGGCCGCTCGATGCGGGTCGCCGTGTTCGCCGAGGGCGACAAGGCTCGCGAGGCCGAGGAGGCCGGCGCGGACATCGTGGGCTCGGCCGACCTCGCGGCGAAGATCGAGGGCGGGTTCCTCGACTTCGACGTCGCGATCGCGACGCCGGACCAGATGGGCAACGTCGGCAAGCTCGGTCGCGTGCTCGGGCCGCGCGGCCTGATGCCGAACCCGAAGACCGGCACGGTGACGTTCGACATCTCGAAGGCGGTCTCGGACGCGAAGGCCGGCAAGCTCGAGTACCGCACCGACCGCGGGGCGAACGTCCACCTCCCGATCGGGAAGAAGAGCTTCGGCGAGCGTCAGCTGCTCGAGAACTACGCCGCTGTGGTCGAGGAGATCGCCCGGGCGAAGCCCGCCGCCGCGAAGGGCCGCTACATCAAGGGCATTACGCTGACGACGACGATGGGGCCCGGCCTCCACGTCGACCCGACGCGGACGCGCGACGTGGCCGGGTCCGCCGATGCGGAAGCGGCCATACCCGCTCAGGAGGCGGCTGCTAGCGTCTAGCGCTCACATTCGACCAGAGCCACCGAAGACCACCGGCAGCCGAGAGGCAGAAGACCGGTCGAGGTGAGCCGGAGGAACGCGGGCACGTCCCGCGGCTCGGGCCCGCCTCACGAGGTGGGCCTGGTCGTTTCCGGAGGAAACGGCACATGGAAAGAACGGAGAAGGAACAGGTCGTCGCAGCGCTCGTCGAGCAGCTCCGCTCGACCGAGTCGCTGATCGTGGCCGACTACCGCGGCCTCACCAACGCCGACCTCGCCGAGCTGCGCTCGAAGGTGCGCGGGAGCGGCGGCCGGTTACAGGTCGTGAAGAACACCCTGACGCGGCGTGCCGCCGAGGAAGCGGGCACGGAGTCGCTCCTCGCACTGCTCGAGGGCCCGACCGCGATCGCGTTCGTCGAGGCCGAGGGCGATCCCGTTGCAGTTGCGAAGGCCCTCGCCGACACGGCGAAGGACACCAACGTGCTCACGCTCCGCGGCGGAATCCTCTCGGGGCGCGCCCTGACGGGCGACGACGTCGACGAGCTCGCGAAGCTCCCGGCACCGGATGTCGTCAAGAGCCAGCTGGTAGGGGTCATCGTGGCCCCGCTCACGCAGCTCGCGGCGCTCGTCGCCGCGCCCCTCCGCGACCTGGTGGGCCTGATCGACGCCCGGATCGAGCAGCTCGGCGGTACGTCCGCCGAGGCGGAGGCGTCCGCTGAGGCCGAGACAACCGCCGAGGCGGAGACGTCGACTGAGGCCGAGGCGGCTGCCGAGCCGGTCGCGGACACGGCCGCCGAGCCGGTCGCCGAGGCCGCGGATGCGCCCGAGGCGGAGACAGAGGAACCAGCGGAGCCCGCAGAGACGGAGTCCGCCGACACAGCAGACACGGAAGAGGAGTAAGGATGGCTACAGAAACCGCGAAGGTGCTCGAGACGCTCGGCAGCATGACGGTGCTCGAGCTCGTCGAGCTGAAGAAGGCGATCGAGGAGGAGTGGGGCGTCACGGCGGCCGCTCCGGTCGCGGTCGCCGCGGCGGGCGCTCCTGCCGCGGGCGGCGACGGCGCTGCGGCGGCGGAGGAGAAGGACTCCTTCGACGTCGTCCTCACCGGAGCAGGCGACAAGAAGATCCAGGTGATCAAGGTCGTCCGCGCCGCCACCGGGCTCGGCCTCAAGGAGGCGAAGGACCTCGTTGACGGCGCCCCCGGCACCGTCAAGGAGGCACTCGCCAAGGACGAGGCGGAGAAGCTGAAGGCAGAGCTCGAGGAGGCCGGCGCGGGCGTCGAGCTGAAGTAACGCGGGGAACTAGCGTGGGGGAACCCCATGGTTTCCCCACGGGCCCCCTCCTTCCGGCTCGTGCATCGGTCACCCACGCCTGGCCGCGCGCCACGCGAAGGCGCACGGATAGACGCAAGCGCCGCCCGCCGGGCCTTGCGTCGTCCGCTACACTTGCTTTCGGACAGCTCCACCGCCCCGCGAGGGTTGCGGTGGAGCAAGCGTGTCCGCTATCCTTCCCTGTTCCGCCCCGAGCTCTGGCTTCCACCTGCCCGTCTCTTCATCAACGACCGCCGTAACTAAGGGAGGCTGTTCTTGAGCAGCACCGCTGTCGCGCCGCGCGCGCGCAAGACGTTTTCGCGCCTGAAGCACGTCCTCGACCTCCCCAACCTGATCGACATCCAGAAGGCCTCGTTCCAGTGGTTCCTGGACGAGGGCCTGCGCGAGACGATCGACGACATCTCGCCGATCACCGACTACACGGGCACGCTGGCCGTGGAGTTCGGCGACTACGAGTTCGGTCCGCCCCAGCACTCGATCTCCGAGTGCCGCGAGAAGGATCTCACGTACCAGGCCCCGCTCTCGATGACCGTCCGCTTCGTCAACACGGAGACAGGCGAGATCCGCGAGCAGCGGGTCTTCATGGGCGACTTCCCGATGATGACCGAGCACGGGACGTTCATCATCAACGGCACCGAGCGCGTGATCGTCACGCAGCTCGTGCGCTCGCCCGGCGCCTACCTGATGGAGCCGAAGGACGCGACCAAGCAGGTCTTCACGGCGAACCTCATGCCATCCCGCGGCTCGTGGCTCGAGCTCGAGATCGACAAGAAGGGCATCGTCTACGCGCGGATCGACCGGAAGCGCAAGCTGCCGGTCACGACGCTCCTGCGCGCGCTGCCTGCCGAGGATCCGACGACCGGGTTCGCGCTCGACACGTCCACGAACGAGGCGATCCTCGCCCTGTTCGACGAGTCCGCACGGCCGTACATCCAGAACACCCTCGACAAGGATCCCTCCACCCGCGAGGAGGAGGCTCTGGTCGAGGTCTTCAAGAAGCAGCGCCCCGGCGAGCCGCCGACGCTCGACAACGCGCGGAACCTTCTCCGCTCGCTCTTCTTCGACCCCAAGCGCTACGACCTGACGAAGGTCGGCCGCTACAAGCTCAACCAGCGGCTCGGCGTCGAGGTGCCCGAGGACACGCGCGTGCTCACCACCGAGGACATCCTCGCGCTCGTCCGCCGGCTCGTCGACCTGCCGGGCAAGCTCCAGCTCCCCGAGGACTCGAAGGACTTCGCCGCCGACGCGGCCGCGCTCTCGCGCGAGCCCATCCGGGGCGAGCTCGACGAGTACGAGCACTTCGGGAACCGGCGTCTCCGGACGACGGGCGAGCTGATCCAGGAGGCGTTCCGGGTCGGCCTCTACCGCATGGAGCGCGTCGTGCGCGAGCGGATGACGACCGAGGACGTCGACACGATCACGCCGCAGACGATCATCAACATCCGTCCGGTCGTGGCGGCGCTGAAGGAGTTCTTCGGCTCCTCGCAGCTGTCGCAGTTCATGGACCAGACGAACTCGCTCTCCGGTCTCACGCACCGCCGCCGCCTCTCGGCGCTCGGCGCCGGGGGCCTGACCCGCGAGCGAGCGCCGATCGAGGTGCGCGACGTGCACCCGACCCACTACGGCCGCATGTGCCCGATCGAGACGCCGGAGGGCCCGAACATCGGCCTGATCGGCGCGCTCGCCTCGTACGCGACCGTGTCGGAGTTCGGCTTCATCCAGACTCCGTATCGGGTCGTCAAGGGCGGGAAGGTGAGCGACGAGATCGTCTATCTCGACGCCTCGCGCGAGGCGCTCTTCACGATCGCCCAGGCGTCAGAGCCGGTCGACCCGAAGACGGGCAAGTTCGTGAACGACCAGGTGCTCTGCCGCTCGGCGGCGGGCGAAGCCGTGATCTCCCGCGCGGACGCCGTGGACTACATGGACGTCTCGCCGGCGCAGATCGTCTCGGTCGCGACCGCACTGATCCCGTTCCTCGAGCACAACGACGCGAACCGCGCGCTGATGGGCGCGAACATGCAGAAGCAGGCGGTGCCGCTGATGATCCCGCAGGCGCCGCTCGTCGGCACGGGGCTCGAGTACCGCGCGGCCGTCGACACCGGCGACGTCGTCCTCGCGCGCAACCCGGGCACGGTGATCGACGTCGACGCCGAGAAGATCGTGATCGAGGGCAAGGGCACGCGGGACGAGTACCCGCTCACGAAGTTCATGCGCTCGAACCAGGGCACGCTGATCCACCAGAAGCCGGTCGTGTCCCTCGGCGAGAAGGTGCAGACGGGCGAGGTGCTCGCGGACGGGTCGGCGACCGACGGCGGTGAGCTCGCGCTCGGTGCGAACCTGCTCGTCGCGTTCATGCCGTTCGAGGGGTACAACTTCGAGGACGCGATCGTGCTCTCGGAGCGGCTCGTCAAGGACGACGTGCTCAGCTCGATCCACATTCACGAGTACGAGATCGATGCGCGCTCGACGAAGCTCGGCGACGAGGAGATCACGCGCGACATCCCGAACCGCTCGGAGGAGTCGCTCGCGAACCTCGACGAGCGCGGCGTGGTGCGCATCGGCGCCGAGGTCGGCTCCGGCGACCTCCTCGTCGGCAAGGTCACCCCGAAGGGCGAGACCGAGCTGACGGCGGAGGAGAAGCTCATCCGCGCGATCTTCAAGGAGAAGGCGCGCGAGGT
>DASSVY010000041.1:0-2790 GCA_035705535.1 Gaiella sp.
CGTCGGACTCCGACGACTACCCCGAGCTGCGCGATGCGCTCGAGAAGCTCAAGCTGAACGACGCGGCGCTGTTCTACGAGCCGGAGACGTCCCAGGCGCTCGGGTTCGGCTTCCGCTGCGGGTTCCTCGGCCTGCTGCACATGGAGATCGTCCGCGAGCGGCTCGAGCGGGAGTTCGATCTCGACCTGCTCGTCACCGCACCGAACGTCGCGTACAACGTCAAGGAACGGAACGGCGACTGGGTCGAGGTGCACAACCCCGCCGAGATGCCGCGCGAGTTCGACGAGGTGCAGGAGCCGTACGTCCGGGCGCAGGTGATCGTCCCGAAGGACCACGTCGGCTCGGTGATGGAGCTCTGCACCGACCGTCGGGGACGGTTCGACCACATGGAGTACCTCTCCGAGACCCGCGTGCTCCTGACCTACGACCTGCCGCTCGGCGAGATCGTGCTCGACTTCTACGACCAGCTGAAGTCGCGCACCCGCGGCTATGCGAGCTTCGACTACGACCTCGCGGGGTTCCGGGACGGCGACGTCACGCGCGTCGACGTGCTCGTCGCGGGCGAGCAGGTGGACGCGCTCTCGTTGATCGTCCACCGCGACGCCGCCTACGAGCGCGGGAAGCTCCTCGTCGAACGTCTCCGCGAGGAGATCCCGCGGCAGATGTTCGACGTGGCGATCCAGGCTGCGATCGGCTCTCGCGTGATCGCGCGCGAGACCGTCAAGGCGAAGCGCAAGGACGTGCTCGCGAAGTGCTACGGCGGCGACATCACCCGCAAGCGGAAGCTGCTCGAGAAGCAGAAGAAGGGCAAGAAGCGGATGAAGCAGGTCGCGGGCGTGGAGGTGCCGCAGGAGGCGTTTCTCGCGGTGCTGAACCTCGACGGGGAGAAGCGGAAGGCATGAGCGTGGAGCTCCTCCGCGGCGCTCGGGGTGCCCTGGAGCGGCACCCCGAGCCTGGCGCGGTCCGGCATCTCTACGTCCACCTCCCCTTCTGTGCGCACCGCTGCGGCTACTGCGACTTCGTGACCGCTGTCGGACGGCTGGAGGAGCACGGGGCCTACGTCGACGCGCTCCTCGCCGAGCTCGATGCGGAGCGCTGGCGGCTCGCCGCTTCGCTCCAGACCGCGTTTCTGGGCGGCGGCACACCGACCTTCACCGAGCCGGAGGCGCTCGCGCGCGTCCTCCGCGCCTTGCGGGACGTCGAGGAGCTGACGGTCGAGGCGAACCCGGAGACGGTCACGCCCGCGCTCGCGGCGCTTCTCCGCGCGCACGGCGTGAACCGGATCTCGGTCGGCGCGCAGTCGTTCCAGCTGCGGCTGCTCGAGGTGCTCGAACGCGTTGCCGGCCCGGACGACGTCCGACGAGCCGTGCAGACTCTTCGTGATGCCGGTTTCGACAACATCTCGCTCGACCTCGTGTACGGGATTCCGGGCCAGAGCCCCTCCGATCTGGAGGCGGACCTCGCGGACGCCCTCGCGCTCGAGCCGGAGCACCTCTCCTGCTACGAGCTCGAGGCGAAGCCGGGCACGCGGTTCACGCATGCGCACGGGGAGGAGCTCCAGCGCCAGGCGGAGGCGATGGAAGGCTACTTCGAGCAGGTCGTGGACACGCTCACCGGCTCCGGGTACCGCTGGTACGAGACGGCGAACTTCTGCCGTGAGACCGGCGACGAACGCGAGCTCCGCGCACGACACAACCTGGGGATCTGGCGCGGCCAGGACTACCTCGGCGTCGGGGTCGGGGCGGTCTCGACGCTCGACGGCCAGCGGCGTCGGAATCTGCCCTCCCTCCGGCGATACGTGGACGCGCTGGGCGCGGGAGACGAGCCGCCGCGGGAGGTCGAGCCGCTCGACGCCAGGACGCGGGCGGTCGAGCTCCTCATGCTCGGGCTGCGGCTCGACGAGCCGCTGGCCCTCGACGGGCTCGACCCGGTGGTCGACCGGGACGCCCTCGCCCGGCTTGTCGACGGCGGGCTGGTGGAGCGCATCGAGGGCAAGATCCGGCTCACGTCGCGCGGCCGGCTCCTCGGGGGCGGGGTCACCGCCGAGCTCCTGGCTGTCTGAGCCCGGCTCGGGCCGGGGATGACACGAGTCCTCGCCGGTACCATCGGTCCATGTCCGTGGTGCTCAAAGCACGCGATGGAGCGAGCCGACGCCGGCTGCTCGTGCTCGAGGCACTGCTCGTGGCCAGCGCTGCTGTAACGCTGGGTGTGGCCGCGCGCGTGGTCTACCTGGAGAGCCTCGAGACGACGAACCTCGTGTGGAACCTGTTCCTCGCCTGGATCCCGCTCGTGCTCGCCCTCGTCGTCTACGACGGCGCGCGGCGCGGCTGGTCGGCGGGCACGCTCGCGACGGTCGGGCTCGCGTGGCTCCTGTTCCTCCCGAACGCGCCGTACATCGTCACCGACCTGAAGTGGCTGGGCCACTACGACAGCGGCACGCACTGGTTCGACCCTGTGCTGATCGGCGTCGCGGCTGCGCTCGGCCTCGTCCTCGGGTTCCTCTCGCTGTACCTCGTGCAGGCGGTGGTCGTCCGCCGGCTGGGCCGCCTCGCGGGATGGACGCTCGCGTTCGGCGCACTCGCCGCGAGCGGCGTCGGCGTGTATCTCGGCCGCTTCCAGCGCTGGAACTCGTGGGACGTCTTCACCGAGCCGACCAGGGTTGTCGGCCAGCTCGCCTCCGCGGCGCTCGATCCGCTCGCGCACGGGCGGCCGCTCGCCTGGTCGATCGCGTTCTCGCTCGCCTGGTGCACCGGGTACGTGCTGTTCTACGCGGTGTTCGGCACGCAGCTC
>DASSVY010000042.1:0-2196 GCA_035705535.1 Gaiella sp.
CCGAGACCCTGCAGCGTCCGTACCCGCTGCTGCTCGGCAGCCTCGCGCAGCTCGTCGAGCGTCGTCACGTCGAGCTCGCGCCAGATCCGCGCCGCGGTCTTGGGGCCGAGGCCCGGCAGGCGGAGGAACTGCGTGACCTCGCCCGGCACCTCGGCCCGCCGCTTCTCGAGCGCCGCCATGTGGCCGGTCTCCGTCAGCTCGACGATCTTCGCCTCGATCGTCCCTCCGATCCCGGGCAGCTCCTTCGCCCGACCGGCGAGAGCTAGCTCCGCGATCGACGCGGCCGTCTCGCGCACCCGCGTTGCGGCGCGGCGGTAGGCGAGGATGCGAAAGCCCTGCTCGCCGAGGACCTCCGAGACGTCCGCGAGCTCGTCGAGCGCGTCCGCGACGTCGCTGTTGCGCGGGAGGGGCGGCATCCGCCGATTTTAGGTTTGCTCGCCAGGTGGCGGCTTCGCAGGCGCAATTGCCTCTTGGTCGGTGGGCTCGGAACTGCTCGTCGGAACGCCGCTTCGCGTCGAGTGGGCAGACTCCCGGGCGTGGCGGTGAGGGCTGTCGTCTGCGTGCCGACCTACGACGAGCGCGAGAACGTCGAGCCGCTCGTGCGCGCCCTCGGCGACGTCCTCGACATCTCGCGCGACCGGGTGCTCGTGATCGACGACGGCTCGCCGGACGGCACGGGGGAGATCGCCGACAGGCTCGCCGAGGAGCTTCCCTGGCTCGAGGTCCTCCATCGCCCGCGCAAGGAGGGGATCGGCCGGGCGTACCTCGCCGGGTTCGACCGCGTGCTGGAGACGACCGACGCGCAGCTCGTGCTCGAGATGGACTGCGACTTCTCGCACGCCCCGACCGACGTCCCGCGGTTGATCGCGGCCTGCGAGAACGGCGCCGACCTCGTGCTCGGGTCGCGCTGGGTCGACGGGGGCGGCACTGCGAACTGGGGTCTGCTCCGACGCGTGATCTCGCGCGGCGGCTCGTTCTACGCCCGGGTCGTCCTCGGGGTCTCGATACGCGACCTGACGGGCGGCTTCAAGTGCTTTCGGCGCGTCGTGCTGGAGACGATCGACCGCGAGGCGATCGCCGCGCGTGGCTACGGCTTCCAGATCGAGGGGACCTATCGCGCCCTCCGCGCGGGGTTTCGCGTGGTCGAGGTGCCGATCACCTTCGTCGACCGCCGGGTCGGGGAGTCGAAGATGAGCGGGGCGATCGTCCTCGAGGCGATGCGCCAGGTCCCGGTCCTCCGCTGGAACGCGCTCCGGGGGCGCATGTGATCGACACCACCGACGCGACCTTCGAGCGGGACGTCCTGCAGGCGACCGTGCCCGTGGTCGTCGAGTTCACCGCGCCGTGGTGCAAGCCGTGCCGCGCGATCGAGCCGTGGCTGGAGTCGCTGGAGGCGCGGTACGAGGGTCGCCTGCTCGTCGCGCGGCTCGACATCGACGCGAACCTCGGCGTGCCCGGTCGGTACTCCGTGCTGTCGCTGCCGACCGTGATGGTGTTCTCGGACGGCGAGCCGGGTGAGGCGATCCACGGCGCGCAGCCCCGCCGCCGTTACGACGAGGCGGCCGAGCGGGCGCTGGCCGGCGCGGCGTCCTGAGCGAGCCCGCCGCCTGGGACGTCCTCCTCGACGCGGCCGAGGTCGCCTATCGCGGGACGGTTCCGGGACGAGCGGGCCGGACGGAGCCGCTCCCCTCCGACCTGCATCCGGACGTCGTCGCGGCGCTCGCCGCCGGCGGCGTCGACGCGCTCTACGTCCATCAGGCGGAGACGTGGGAGGCGGTGGAGCGTGGCGAGAGCGTCGTCGTGACGACGGGAACCGCCTCGGGAAAGTCCCTCGCGTTCTCGCTGCCCGTGCTCGACGCGATCGCGCGTGAGCCCACTGCGCGCGCGCTCTTCCTCTACCCGACGAAGGCGCTGGCGCAGGATCAGGCGCGCTGGCTCGCCCGGCTGGGCCTGCGGACCCTGCGGCCCGCGATCTACGACGGCGACACGCCCGTCGGGCAGCGGGCCCATGTTCGGCGCACGGCGAACGCGATCCTGACGAACCCGGACATGCTGCACGTCGGGATCCTCCCCCACCACGACCGCTGGGGCGACGTCCTGCACAACCTCCGCGTCGTCGTCGTCGACGAGGCGCACGTGTACCGCGGCGTGTTCGGCTCGCACGTCGGGAACGTCCTCCGGCGACTCAGACGGCTG
>DASSVY010000043.1:0-6574 GCA_035705535.1 Gaiella sp.
CGGGTTTTCCCGCGCTGCCCCGTCCCACAAACCTTGGCTCAGCTCGTGCTCGTCCGACCGTTGGCGCTGTTCACGACCGCGCGAGGGGCTAGCTAACCACGGCCGAGGAAGTACTTCACGCGATCGAGCCAGCCGACGTGGCCGCGGCGCTGATTCGGTGTCAACGGCTCGGCGTCGACCTGCTGTTCCGTGGCCCGGATGCTCGCCTCCAACGCCTCGCGTTCCCCTTGGGGCGTTCCATCCCAGTCGAGCAGCGCGCGAGCCTGTTCGGGTGCGAGCCTGCCACCCGGCAACTGCCAGCAATGCAGGTACTCCTGCAGTTGTTCCTGCGTGTGCGTGTTGGACGCCGAGTTCATCTGATGAGCGCTTCGAACTCCCCTTCGTCCGCCGCTTGTGCCTACGCCGCGAGCAGACGGTCGAAGAACGACCGATAACGAGTCAGCGCTACGCGGAGCTCCTCGGTGGAGACATCGTCTCCGCGATCCCATTGGCCTTCGAGACGCTGGCGTTCATCGGAGAAGCCGGCGGCGAGCTTCTGCATGAGGTCGGCGACGAGGGCGTCGGCTCGCTCAACCGATGAGCGCGGCTCGTCGACGAAGCTCGCCTGGATTTCCTGCCAGCGACCCGTGAAGCGCTCTGTCTCCTTGTCGGGCAACAATGAAGAGGCCGCCCCCTCGGTGACCTCGTCCTCGGGGGTGTCGGTGGTGTCAAATCCCTCTGCGATCTCACGCGTCGTCATGCCGTCGCGCGTCTCGGTTCCCTTCTGATCGGTCATCTTCCTCAGCTCTCCTTCCCTGCGCTGACGCGCGGCGGGTCATTCGTCGAATCGGTCGCGTTTCCGCTCGAGTCGACGAGCTCCTCGAACAGCGCGCGGTAGTGCTGCATCGCGTGCCGCAGGTCTTCTGTCGAGTCGTCGCCGTGAGCGCTCTCCGTGGCGAGCCTGTGGCCCTCGCGATAATGCTCGGCCACATGCGCGTGGTCGACCGAGAGGTCCGAGGCACGCTGGTCGAAGTCCTCGACTGGATAGCCACAGTCGCGCATGACCGACTGGATCATGCTGTCGGCGGACGCGACTGCGCCGCGAGGATCGTCGACGAACTGCGCTTGCACGACGCGCCAGCTCTCGAGGTAGCGGTCGCGTGCAGGGGCAGAAAGCGGCCGAAGCTCGAACTGCTCGTGCCGCTCCTCACGCGCGACAAGCTCGGCCTCTCCCCCCCGACGACCGTCCGCGCTCTGGACAGCGCGGTCGTATTCCGGCCCGAATCGTGCGCGAAGATGCTCGGTTCGTCTTCGAGCGGCCCATACCCAAACAGCCGCTGCAAGCAGGACAACGACAGCGACGGCGATCAAGACCCAGGCCCACGTCGGCATGACCCACTTCCTTTTCCGGACTCGACGGTGGAGGACGCACGAGTAGTTCCCCACGGCTCGAACTCCAAACCGGAGCCCACGCCGTTCTGTGGCGTCGGCGGTGCGATCTCGTCGGCTCGGTCCTCGCACGCGTACCATCGCGCCATGCGTGAGGTGCGCCCGGGTGTGTGGCACTGGCAATCGCCTCATCCCGACTGGAACGAGGAGCAGTGGTGGCCCGAGCGGGTCTCGTCGTACGGGATCGAGCTCGGCGACGAGGTCGTGTTGTTCGATCCGCTCTCGGTTCCCGACGAGCTGCGCGGTCGCGCGACCGCGGTCGTTCTGACCGCGCCGTATCACGAGCGCGATGCCCGTGGGCTCCGTCTTCCGATCCACACACCGCCCGCGGACACCTGGCAGGACTGGGTCGAGAAGTTCGGCGTCGATCCCGACCGGGTGCGCGGCATGGAGAGCGACGACCTCGCGTGGCTCCGCGCGGGTGAAGGTGAGGGGCACTTCCACGGTCCCGGGCCCTGGCCGTTCGGCATGACCGGCCACGCCGGGCGCGAGGACAACGACCTGATCCTCTGGCTCCCGTCGGTCAACGCGATCGTCACCGGAGACTCCCTCTCCGACTTCGGGGAGGGGCTGAACGTCCAGCTCGGCGGTCGCACACACGTCACGCGCGAGGACGTCGTCGGCCGGCTCCGCCCACTGCTCGACCTCCCGATCGAGCTCGTGCTGCCCGCGCACGGCGAGCCGACGGATCGCGCGGCGCTCGAGCGCGTGCTTTCCTGAGCCACGCGAGGCCGACACCTCGCTGGAGATCCGGCCGCGGAGCTGGGACCGTGCCCGGACACCGACTCACTCGAGCCAGGGTTGCAGGGTCGACGCCGGATCACGAAGCTCTGAGGGGCCGGTCTCACTTCTGAGACACGGCAGGGGGATGACCGGCCCTTAGAACTCGTTTCATTCTGAAACGACTTCTCAAGCCCTCGTCACACGGTGCCGATGGTCGCCCTATGAAGGCGAGGGGGATTGTCCTGAGCGACTTCGTGTGGGTCGGCGTCCTGGTCTTCGGGCTCGTGCTCGTGGCCCGGGGCCTCTTCTAGCCGGCTGCGCGAGTCGACATCTGCGCGGACTCAGCGGGCGACGCGCTCGGTGAGGGTGCGCTCGACCGCCGGCTACGAGTCGAGGAGCCGGTCGAGTCCGCGCGTCAGGCCCGTCCTGCCGATGACGGAGCGGACCGCGAGCAGCGTGCCCGCGACGTACGGGGCGGGGGTCTCGCCGGCGTCGTGCCGGATGCTCAGGCGCTCTCCCGGCGCTGCGAACACGATCTCCGTCGAGACGACGAAGCTCGGCAGGCGGAGCGAGTGGATCTGCGAGCCGGCGACCGAGGCCCCGCGCGCCTCGCGCTGACCGAGCACCTCGTCGACCGGTACCGGCGCCGCCGGCGCGCGAACCTCGGCGAGACGTTCTGCGAGCTCCCGGGCCGTGCCACTCGGCGCGTCCGGCTTCGTCGCGCTCGCGTAGTCGATCAGCTCCCAGGCGCCGAGATACCGCGCAGCATCGACGGCCGCCTTGAGCAGGACCGCGGCCGTGATCGAGAAGTTGCCCGCTGCGACGACGCCCACGCCGCGAGAACGCGCAGCGTCGTCGATCTCCGCGTAGTCCTCGGCGGAGAGCCCGCTCGACCCGACGACGACGTTTACGCCGCGCTCGACCGCTGCCGTGACGTTCTCCCTGACCGCCTCCGCATGCGTGTAGTCGACGACGACGTCCGCCGCGACCGCGTCGAGCGCGTCTGCCACCGAGGAATGGCTGCCGGGGTCCGATCGGGAGATGCCGGCGACGAGCTCGAGGTCGGGCGCCTCGCGCACGGCCTCGGCGACGGCGCTCCCCGTCCAGCCGGTGATGCCCGCGACGCACACGCGAATGGGGCCTCGCTCCATCCCGGGGAGCCTACGCACCGTCTAGGGTGGCGGCGATGGCGTCGCGCCAGGCGTCCTGCCACTGCAGACAGCTCCGCCTCGAGGCCACGGGCGAACCGTTCGCCGTCTCGATCTGCAACTGCCACGCGTGCCAGCGCCGAGCCGGCGTTCGTCGAGCTCGTCGGCCCACCCGCGACGTGAGCCGGCGGGCCGACGCATTCGCCATCGCGCCCCGCGAGCCCTCAGCGCGCCGGCTCTTCTCCCCAGGTGACGAGCACGGCGTAGATCACGAGGAACAGCATCGCGAGGATCGTGAGCGACAGGAACGGCGCGAACGCCATCCAGTAGAACCAGCGGACGACTCCGATCGACGCGCCGATCAGGGCGATCCAGCGGCCGAAGCTCCGGCCGTCGAGAAGGCTCTTGCCGGCGATCACGTAGACGACGGCGAGCGCCGCGTCGAAGAGCCCCCACAGCCAGCCCTTCGTGCCCAGAACCCCGTTCGAGATGTCCGAGACCCACGCGCTGTCGGACCAGAGGTTGACCGCCCAGAGGACGTACAGCGCGGCGGCGATGAACATCATCACGGCCGCGTAGGTGAGCCAGGGGTTTCGTCGTTCCATGAGGACCTTTCGTGTCGACAGAGCGCCGGGGCGGCGATCACGGACGAGGATGAACACCGCGCCGGACGGCCACGAGACGCTGAGCGCGGCATAGGGTGTCGCCGATGATCCCGGTCGTCGACGTCCGTCTGCACGCCGAGCGGCTGCTCGCCGGGCCCGTGTCGCGGGCCGACCTGGCACTCGCGTTCGAGGAAAGCCTCGCCTCCTCCGCAGAGGTTCTCGTCGGGGGCGACGCGTTCTACCCGCGAATCCTGGAGGACATCGCCTCGGCGACGTCCTCGATCCACATCAACCAGTTCGGCTTCCGCCCCGGCCTCGTCGGCGACGCCTTCGCCGCCGCGCTCGTCGACAAGGCTCGCGCCGGCGTCCCGGTCCGGATCGTGGTCGACCGGCAGGGCTCCGACCCCGCGCGCTCCTCGCAGGCGCTCTACGAGCAGCTCGCCGCCGCGGGGGCCGAGATCTGCGTGGTCAGAGCGACTCAGCTCCGCGCTCCGCACGGGCCGCTCGGCTCGGGCGGCGGCAACCACTGGAACCTGGGCTCCGTCGGGCACATCGACCATCGCAAGGTCGTGGTCGTCGACGGTCGGGTCGGCTGGGTCGGTGGCGCGGGGATCGAGGACCACTTCCAGGACGGGCGGTTCCACGACCTGTTCGTCCGTCTCGAAGGACCGGTCGTCGGCCAGCTCCAGCTCGTCTTCGTCGCGAGCCTCCTGTGGCTCGGCGGCGCGGTCGACGACGCGGACTTGCTGTTTCCGCCGCTCGAGGCCGGCGAAGCTCCGGTCCCGGCCGTCGTGCTCCACAACGCCCCGGGGCGGTACCGCCCGATCACGGACGCGATCGCGAGGCTCCTCGACGGCGCGACGACGACGCTCGACGTCGTCAATCCGTACGTCACCGACCGCGGCATGATCCGCCGCATCGAGCGGGCGGCGCGACGTGGGGTCGACGTGCGCCTCTTCGTCCCTGCCGAGGCGAACAACTGGGCGTGCGCGGCCGCGCAGCAGTTCCACCACGGACGCCTGCTCGACGCGGGGGTGCGCATCATCGAGCATCCGGCGATGCTCCACGCGAAGGCCTTCGTCCGGGACGGCGAGGAGGTGCTCGCCGGGACCTGCAACCTGGAGGCCTGGAGCCTCAGGCGGTTCTTCGAGATCGACGTGCTCGTCCGCTCGCACGCGCTGGCGACCCAGTTCGAGGAGCGCTTCAGCGTGCCGGCAGAGGCACTCTCCCGCGATGGCCGCCGGCTGACCGGCACGAAGGAACGGGCGAAGGCCGCCCTCTTCGCCGGCCTCTCCCCGTTTCTCTGAGCGCACGGGTCGGCACGACTCGTTCAGATGGGGTGAAACGCGTGCACACGCCCTTGTCTATGGTGCGACCGCGCGTATAGCGTGGGTCTCCGGCGCACCCCGGCGCCGGCATGCAAATCCCAGGAGGCGAAATGCTCGCAGCGGACTACCCGTTCCTCGATCTGATGTGGACGATGCTCATCTTCTTCATCTGGATCCTGTGGTTCTGGCTCCTGTTCACGGTCTTCGCGGACGTCTTCCGCCGGCACGACATCTCGGGTTGGGCGAAGGCTGCGTGGTTGATCTTCACGATCCTCCTGCCCTTCCTCGGCGTGTTCGTGTACCTGATCACGCAGAACACCGGCATGACCGAGCGCAACCTCGAGCGGGCGCGCGCGCAGAAGGCGCAGTTCGACGACTACGTGCGCCAGACCGCGGGTGAGAGCGGCGGCGGCGCCACGGCGGAGATCGAGCGGGCGAAGTCGCTCCTCGACAGCGGCGCGATCACGCAGAGCGAGTTCGACGCGATCAAGCAGAAGGCACTGGCTTAGGAGGAACTAGGAGGCACGATGGACGAAATCGGACCTGTCGACTACGCGGTCATCGCCTTCCCGGGCAACCGCTTCCGCGGCGAGATCGGGCCCGCGCTCTCCGACCTCGTGGACAACGGCACGATCAGGATCATCGACATCGCGTTCGTCGGGAAGAACCCCGACGGCGACGTCGTCGCCCTCGAGCTCACCGAGCTCGACCCGGACGTGCAGGCGAGCCTCGACTCCGCGGGGATCGAGGTGGGCGGCCTGCTCAACGAGGACGACCTCGTCTCGACGGCAGACGCGCTCGAGCCGGACAGCTCGGCCGCGTTGATCGTCTGGGAGAACGTCTGGGCCCGCAAGGTGACGCAGACGATGCGCGACGCGGGCGGCGTGCTCGTCGCCTTCGAACGGATTCCCCACGAGATCGTGCAGGCCGCACGCGAGTGGGCACTCGAGCAGGCGAACGCCTAGGAGGAGAGAGCGAGATGTTCGCACGAAGAGGACCAGGGCTCGTCCGTGCGGCCGCCACGACGGCGGTCGTCGCCGGCACCGCGGGCGCGGTGCGGCACCGCCAGGACCAGAAGTACGCGGCGCAGGACCAGGCCGCCTACGAGCAGCAGATGGCGCAGCAGCAGATGGCCGCGCAGCAGGCCGCTCCGGCTGCGCCGGCCGAGCCCGACTACGCCGCCGAGCTCGAGAAGCTCGCGCAGCTCAAGAACCAGGGCATCCTCAGCGAGGAGGAGTTCGAGGCCAAGAAGAAGCAGATCCTCGGCATCTAGGGCGCAGACAGAGCGTCCGCCGTGGCAACCGAGTCGTCCGTCCTCGCCGGGCTCGAGCCCCGTGCCTTC
>DASSVY010000044.1:0-6051 GCA_035705535.1 Gaiella sp.
CCTCGTGACGGCCGCCGCGTACGACCCGCAGCGGAATGCGTACGACGCCCTGCTCTGGAACAACGGTGACGGGACGTTCACCGAGGGCGCCAAGGCAGCGGGGATCGACGGTCCCGGCTGGCACACGGGCGCCGCGGCGGCAGACGTGAACGGGGACGGACGACTCGACCTGTTCGTCGCCGGCTACACGGACGTCAACCATCCGATCGCCGGCTCGGAGGCGGGTTTCCCGGCCGATCACGGGGCCGATCGCGACCTCCTCTACCTCAACGAAGGCACGAAGGGCGGGCACCCGCGGTTCCGGGAGGTCGGGCGCGCCGCAGGGCTCGAGCCGCACGGGCTCGAACATGGGCTCGGCGCGGTGTTCACCGACGTGAACGGCGACGGCCGACCCGATCTCTACGTCGCGAACGACCTCGACCCGAACCGGCTGTACGTGAACGAGCCCGCGGATGACGCGCTCGGCTTCCGCTTCGTCGAGCAGGGCCACACAAAGCGCGTCGACGACCCGAACGCGGGGATGGGGATCGCGGTCGGCGACTACTCGGGCGACGGGCGGCAGGACCTCTTCGTGACGAACTCGCGCGGCCAGCTCCACGCCGCTTACCGCGCGCGGCCCGGCGATCTGCCCTACGCCGACGTACGGCCCGCCTTCGTCGGCGCGCTCGGCCAGCAGTACACGGGCTGGGGCGCGAGCTGGGCCGACCTCGACCTCGACGGCAGCCCCGAGCTCGCGATCGCGAACGGCGCGATCCCCGTCACGAGTCTCGCGAAGGACGCGCAGCGGATCCGCGTCGTGTCGACCGACGGCGGCACGATCCGCGCGCTCGACACCGGACCGTCGGAGCCGCGGAACGGCCGTGGGCTCGCCGTCGCCGACTTCGACAACGACGGCGACCCGGACATCGCGGTCAACTCGATCGGCGGCGCGCTCCAGCTGTTCCGCAACGACGGCGCGAAGGGGCACTGGCTCGAGGTCGGGGGGCTCGCGCCCGGCACGGTCGTCACCGCGACGCTCCCCGACGGACGCCGCCTGGTGCGGGAGATCCATGCCGGGTCGAGCTACCTCTCGTCGGAGGATCCGCGAGCCGACTTCGGGCTCGGCGACGCGACCCGCGTCCGCGAGCTCGTCGTGCGGCGCCCGGACGGCACGGTCACGCGGCTGCGAAACATCGCTGCCGACCGCCTCGTCACCCTGCGCTAGGGCTCTTCGATCGGGAAGACGCCTACGCACCACGGCCGGAGGGCGGCTTTACCGCCCGGGAGGCCCACCTCGGTCAGCGTCGGCAGGCGGTGAAGGAGGGGGCCGGCGGGGGAGCCATGGGTTCCCCCGCCTTACCCCCAGCCGGGCTCGCGCCCAGATGCGCCGAGCGTCTCGAGCACGACCTCGATCAGGGTGTTCGACGAGAGGACGTGCTCGCGCGCGAGCGCCCGCGCCGCCGTCGCGCTGCCCGCCCCGATCGCCTCGCGGATCGCGCGGTGCTGGAGGTCGTTCTTCGCGTAGAGCTGGTCGAGCTCGGCCCGCGCGCGCCAGACGCGGTCGCCGATGAACGTGCGACGCGCGCTCTTCGCGATGCGCTCGACCAGCGGTAGCTCCGCGACGCGGTAGATCACGTCGTGGAAGGCGTAGTTCGCCTGCATCCACTCGACGAACAGCGTCGCGTCGCCGGTCACCCCGCTCCGCGCCTGGTCGCGGAGCTCGAGGGTCAGCTCGCCGAAGCGCCGCTCGACCGCGTCCATCTCGGCCAGGTCGTCGGGGGTCATCTTCGGCGTCGCGACCTCGGTCGCGAGCGCCTCGAGCTCGGCCCGGACGAGGAACGCCTCGTGGAGCTCGTGCGCCGAGATCGAGCGGACGCGGACGCCGCGGTTGGGCTCGAACGAGACCAGCCCGAGCGCGGCGAGGCGCCGCAGCGCCTCGCGGACCGGGGTCCGGCTCACGTCGAACCGCTCGGAGAGCATCTCCTGCCGGAGCACGGTGTCCGGGGGGATCAGCCCGCCGACGATCTCGTCCTCGAGCACCCGGGCGATGTCGTCCGCCTTCGTCGAGAGGGTCGTCACGCGGTGGATTGTAGTTGCCGAATCCCATACGGATGATTCTGGATCCAAAATGCCGGGTAACCGTCTCTTGTGTCCGTCAGAACGGTTAGTTAGGATCCGAACACCGCGAATCTGGATCCAAAAGGAGACTCGAATGCGCGAACCGACCCGCCCGTACACGTCCGAGGACGTCGAGCGCCTGCGCGGCTCGGTGCGCGTCGAGCACACGCTCGCGCGCCTCGGGGCGGAGAGGCTCCGAAGGCTCCTCGCCGAGCGCGCGTGGGTCCCGGCGCTCGGGGCCCTCACGGGCGGACAGGCCGTGCAGATGGTGAAGGCGGGCCTCGAGGCGATCTACCTGTCCGGCTGGCAGGTGGCCGCGGACGCGAACCTGGTCGGCGGCACGTATCCCGACCAGAGTCTCTATCCCGCGAGCTCCGGCCCGGCGCTTGCACGCCGCATCAACAACGCGCTGCTCCGCGCCGACCAGATCGCGCACACGGAGGGCGACACGAGCACGTACTGGCTCGCGCCGATCGTCGCCGACGCCGAGGCGGGCTTCGGCGGCCCGCTCAACGCGTTCGAGCTGATGAAGGCGTACATCGAGGCGGGCGCTGCCGCGGTCCACTTCGAGGACCAGCTCTCGTCGGAGAAGAAGTGTGGCCATCTCGGCGGGAAGGTCCTCGTCCCGACGAGCCAGTTCGTGCGGACGCTCGTCGCGGCGCGGCTCGCCGCGGACGTCCTCGGCGTGCCGTCGCTGATCGTTGCCCGGACGGATGCCCTGTCCGCAACCCTGCTGACGAGCGACGTCGACGAGGCGGATCGCGAGCTCTGCACGGGCGAGCGGACGGCGGAGGGCTTCTTCCGGGTCCGTGACGGGATCGAGGCAGCGATCGCGCGCGGCGTCGCGTACGCCCCGTACGCCGACCTCGTATGGTGCGAGACGTCGACGCCCGACCTCGACGAGGCGGAGGCCTTCGCCGCGGCGATCCACGAGCGGTACCCGGACACGCTCCTCGCGTACAACTGCTCGCCGTCGTTCCACTGGCGCGGGCACCTCTCTGAGGGCCAGATCGCGGGCTTCCAGCACGACCTCGCGGCGATGGGGTACCGCTTCCAGTTCATCACGCTCGCAGGCTTCCACTCGCTCAACCTCTCGATGTTCGAGCTCGCGCACGGCTACCGCGACGACGCGATGACGGCGTACGTCGCGCTGCAGGAGCGCGAGTTCGCCCTCGAGGAAGCCGGCTACACGGCGACGCGCCACCAGCGCGAGGTCGGCGCGGGGTACTTCGACAAGGTCATGGAGGCCGTCTCGGGCGGCCTGTCCTCCACCCTCGCCCTGACCGGCTCGACCGAAGAGCAGCAATTCCACGCCGAAAGGAGCGCCGCATGAGCAGCACGCTGATCCGCGAGAAGCCCGTCAAGCCGAAGACGGCCGCCCCTGCACCGGCGGTCGAGCGGCCCCCGATCCTCACGCGGGCAGAGGTCGCTCCGTGCACCTGCCCGGAGCACTGCGAGCGCGACCACGAGAACGACTGACCCGCGTCGCGGGCCCGTCGTGGTAGATCACCCCGTGCGCACTGACGACGTGCTGACCGCCGAGGCGGTCGAGTTCCTGACGGATCTCGACCGCGAGTTCCGCGGCCGGCGGGCCGAGCTGCTCGCACGTCGCACGGAGCGGCTCGGGCGGCTCGCGGACGGCGAGCTGCCGGACTTCCTCCCCGAGACGGAGTCCGTACGGGCGGGCGAGTGGCGCATCGCGCCGTTCCCCGGCGAGATCGCCGACCGACGCGTCGAGATCACCGGACCGGTCGACCGGAAGATGGTGATCAACGCGCTCAACTCGGGCGCGCGCGTCTTCATGGCGGACTTCGAGGACGCGAACTCGCCGACCTGGGAGAACTGCATCGACGGCCAGCGCAACCTCACGGACGCGCTCGATCGGACGATCTCGCTCGACACCGGCGAGAAGCGATACGCGCTCCGCGACGACGTCGCCGTCCTGTTCGTCCGCCCGCGCGGCTGGCATCTCGAGGAGCGCCATTTCGAGGTCGACGGCGCGCCTGCGTCCGCGTCGCTCTTCGACTTCGGCTTGTACTTCTTCCGCAACCACAGTCGGAACGGCCGCTACCTCTATCTTCCGAAGCTCGAGTCGCACCTCGAGGCGCGCCTCTGGAACGACGTCTTCGTGTCCGCGCAGGAGCGCCTCGGCGTCCCGCAGGGGACGATCAAGGCGACGGTGCTGATCGAGACGATCCTCGCGGCGTTCGAGATGGACGAGATCCTCCACGAGCTCCGCGAGCACTCGGCGGGCCTCAACGCGGGTCGCTGGGACTACATCTTCAGCGTGATCAAGAAGCTCGGGCACCGGCCCGAGTTCGTCCTGCCGGACCGCGCCGACGTGACGATGGCCGTGCCGTTCATGCGCGCCTACTGCGAGCTCCTCGTCCGCACCTGCCATCGCCGCGGCGCGCATGCGATGGGCGGCATGGCCGCGTTCATCCCCTCGCGCCGCGACCCAGAGGTGAACGCGAACGCGCTCGAGAAGGTGCGCGAGGACAAGGACCGCGAGGCGTCGCAGGGCTTCGACGGCACGTGGGTCGCGCATCCTGA
The DNA here is from genome assembly GCA_035705535.1 of Gaiella sp. Taxonomy (GTDB): domain Bacteria; phylum Actinomycetota; class Thermoleophilia; order Gaiellales; family Gaiellaceae; genus Gaiella. The sequence goes on from DASSVY010000044.1 coordinate 4,651, forward strand.
TCTCGTGCCGGTCGCGATGGAGTCGTTCGACCGCGTGCTCGGTGACCGGCCCAACCAGATCGAGCGGCAGCGCGACGACGTCCGCGTCACGTCCGCCGACCTGCTCGACGTCGCCGCGACGCCGGGCGGCGTCACCGAGGACGGGCTGCGCAACAACGTCTCGGTCGGGATCCAGTACCTCGCCGCCTGGCTCCAGGGCTCCGGTGCGGTCGCGATCAACAACCTGATGGAAGACGCCGCCACCGCCGAGATCTCACGCTCGCAGATCTGGCAATGGCTGCATCACGGCCGCATCACCGCCGACGACGTCCGCCGGATCACCGACGAGGAGGTCGGCAGGCTCGGGGACGGCTACGACGACGCTCGTGCGATCTTCGAGCGCATCGCGACGCAACCGGACTACGTCGAGTTCCTCACGCTGCCGGCCTACGACCGGCTCGTCGCGACGGCCGGCTAGCGGGTGCGGCTCAGCCGCGCTCCCAGGCGAGACCGGCGGCGAGCACGACCTCGTCGGTCGGCGCGATGAGCTGGAGGTTGCCGATCGCGAGGCCTGCCCAGCCGAGCAGGTTGACCCAGCGCATGTACGAGGAGAGCGGCAGCCGCACCTCCGACTCGTTTGCGTCCTCCGCCGGCCACTCGATCGCGACGCAAGGCGCGACGTAGAGGTCGACCTCCGGGACGAGCTGACGCCAGGCGACCAACGCACGGTAGCCCTCGAGCACGGCCTCGGGGTCGGCGCGCTGGGCGGCCTCGAGCTTCGCGCGGATCGCGCGTCCGTACTCCTCCGCCCGGCTCGGAAACGTCGCGGCGTGCGAGCGAGCGGCCTCATGGTCGAAGACCGGCCACAGACTCGCGGCCGGCCCCGGGACCGTCGCCTCGACCACGCGGGCGCCGAGCGACTCGAGTCGCGTCACCCACTGTTCGGCCGCGTCGCTCCTCTCCGTGTCGCGCCCGTCGGCGAGATCCGGCGCCCGGCGCAGGATCCCGACGGTGCGCCCGGCGAGCTCGGGTTCAGGGACGGGCCGAGCGGCGAGCACCGACCAGAGTGTCGCGACGTCCGCCACCGAGCGCGCCATGGGCCCGACGGTGTCGAAGGAGGGGCAGAGTGGAAAGACGCCGTCTTCGGGAACGAGACCGTGGCGCGGCTTCAGCCCGACGATCTCGCACGCGGCGGCCGGGAGCCGCACGGAGCACCCCGTGTCGGTTCCGATCGCGAGGTCGCAGAGGCCGGCGGCGAGCGCCGCACCGTTCCCGCTCGACGAGCCGCCGGTCGTGCGGCCGGGTCGGACGGGGTTGTGCACCGTGCCGTACCACTCGTTCTGTCCGAGGACCCCCCACGCGAACTCCACGAGATTCGCCTTGCCGACAAGCGTCGCGCCGGCTGCGAGCGCCCGCTCGACG
>DASSVY010000045.1:0-2411 GCA_035705535.1 Gaiella sp.
CGAGCCGGACATGGAGCGCTTCGCCGAGTCGTGGGAGGGAGCGCAACGGCGCGTCCCGGGGCTTCGCGGCGTCGACGTCGCGAAGGTCGTCAACGGCCCCGAGGCCTTCACGCCGGACGGCGAGTTCATCCTCGGGCCGTCGGACGTCCGCGGTTTCTGGGTCGCAGCGGGATTCTGCGCGCACGGCCTCGCCGGCGCCGGCGGGATGGGCTGGCAGATGGCGGAGTGGATCGTGAACGGCGAGCCGGGCCTCGACCTGTGGCACATGGACTCGCGCCGGTTCGGCGCGGCATACCGCTCGCAGGCGTACACGCTCGCCCGCACCAAGGAGGTCTACGAGACCTACTACGACGTGAAGTACCCCGGACACGAGCGGGCCGCGGGCCGGCCGCTCCGGATCTCGTCGACGTACGCACGGCTCGGAGAGCTCGGCGCGGTGTTCGGCGAGAAGGCCGGGTGGGAGCGGGCGAACTGGTTCGAGCCGAACGCCGCGGCCGGCGACGAGACGCTCCGCCCACGCGGCTGGGCCGGGAGGCTCTGGTCACCCGCGATCGGCGCCGAGCACGTCGCGTGCCGCGAGCGGGCGGCGCTGTTCGACGAGTCGTCGTTCGCGAAGCTCGAGGTCGACGGAGAGGGGGCGGCCGCGTTCCTAGAGAGTCTCTGCGCCAACCGGGTCGCCCGCGACGTCGGTCGCGTCACCTACACGCAGATGCTCAACGAGCGAGGAGGGATCGAATGCGACTTCACGGTGACGCGGCTCGCGGACGATCGCTTCCGGATCGTCACGGGCACGGCGTTCGGGCAGCACGACCTCGCGTGGATCCGCCAACACGCACCCGACGACGGATCCGTCCGGGTGGCCGATGTGACCTCGCAGAACGCGTGCCTCGGGCTCTGGGGCCCCGCCGCGCGCGAGATCCTGCAGCCGCTGACGCGGACCGATCTCGCGACCACGGCGTTTCCGTACATGACGGCACAGCCGCTCGCGGTCGGCCTGGTCCCGTGCCTCGCGGTCCGCGTCACCTACGTCGGCGAGCTCGGCTGGGAGCTCTATTGCCCCGCCGAGTACGGCGTCGGCCTCTGGGACGCGCTGTGGGAAGCGGGCCGGGAGCACGGGCTCGTCGCGGGCGGCTACAGGGCGATCGACTCGCTGCGGCTCGAGAAGGGCTACCGCGTGTGGGGAGCAGACATCACGCCGGGGGACACCCCGCACGAGGCGGGCCTCGGCTTCGCCGTCCGGGGCGACAAGGAGTTCGTCGGACGCGCCGCGTTGGCCGCCCCGGGGGAGCCCGAGCGAAGACTGCGCTGCCTCGTGCTCGCCGAGCCGCGCTCGATCGCGCTCGGGTCGGAGCCCGTGCGCGTGGCGGGGTCGCTCGTCGGGCGCGTGACGAGTGGCGGCTTCGGCTACACGGTCGGCGCGTCGATCGCGTACGCGTATCTCCCCTCGGAGCACGAGGTCGGGACCGAGGTGGCCGTCGAGATCTTCGGGAGGTGGGTCGACGGCGAGGTTGCAGCGGAGCCGCTCTTCGATCCGGCCGGCGAGCGGGTGCGCGCATGACGCCGGGCTACGACGAGGTGGTTCGCCGCGTGTGGCCTGACGGCGACTCGGCCTGCGAGGTGCTCGGCGGTGGCTTCACGAACCACAATCTGAAGGTGACCCGGCGCGACGGCACGTTCGTGCTGCGCATCGCGGGGAAGGACACGGAGCTCCTCGGGATCGACCGGTCGGTGGAGCTCGAGGCGACGCGCGCCGCCGCCGCGGTCGGCGTCGGACCGGAGGTCGTCGACTTCGTCGAGCCGGAGGGCTGGCTCGTGACGCGGTTCGTGGAGGGCGAGATCCCGCCGCTGGAACGGATGCGTGAGCCCGCGACCCTCCGACGGGTCGCCGCGACGCTGCGCGCCGTCCATTCCGGGCCGCCCGTGCACGGGCGATTCAACGCGTTCCGGATCGTCGAGGAGTACCGCACCACGGCGTTCGAACGTGGAGCCGCGATGCCGGCCGAGTACGCCACCGCTCGCCAGGTCGCGCGCCGTATCGAGCAGCTCCGTCGCGCGGCGCCCGAGCGACCCTGCCACAACGACCTCCTCAACGCGAACTTCATCGACGACGGCCACCGCGTGCGGATCGTCGACTGGGAGTACGCGGGGATGGGCGACGTGTTCTTCGACCTCGCGAACTTCAGCGTGAATCACGGGCTGGACGAGGAGGCGCGTATCACGCTGCTCGAAGCCTACTTCGGCGCGGTCCGTGCCTCCGATCGTCGGGCGCTCGAGCTGATGCGCTTCATGTCGGACTTCCGCGAGGCGATGTGGGGGGTCGTGCAGACCGCGATCTCGGAGCTCGACAGCGACTTCGCCGCCTACGCCGGCGAGCACTTCGCGCGTCTCGAGCGGACGGCGGCCGAGCCGTC
>DASSVY010000046.1:0-2101 GCA_035705535.1 Gaiella sp.
GCAGTGCCGCTGATCAAGGAGCTCGATCCAGAGGTCGTCCTCCTCGACGTCCACCTGCCCGACGGCAGCGGCGACGCGATCATCAACGCCGTCGCCGCCGAGCGGCCCGGCGTGCGGTTCCTGGCGCTCTCGGTCTCCGACGCGGCAGAGGACGTCATCGCGGTGATCAGGGCCGGCGCGCGCGGCTACGTGACGAAGACGATCTCGGGCTCGGAGCTCGCCGCCGCGATCGAGCGCGTGGCGACCGGCGACGCGGTGTTCTCGCCTCGCCTCGCCGGCTTCGTGCTCGACGCGTTCCGCCCGGGCGACCAGATCGCCGGCGACGCCGAGCTCGACGAGCTCACGCCCCGCGAGCGCGAGGTGCTCCAGCTGATCGCGCGGGGCTACATGTACAAGGAGATCGCGGCGCGGCTGCACCTCTCGGTGAAGACGGTCGAGAGCCACGTCTCCAACGTCCTGCGCAAGCTCCAGCTGTCGACGCGCCACGAGCTCGCGCGGTGGGCGACCCAGCACCGCCTCGTCTAAGAACTCGTGACTCCCTCGAGCCCGAGCCACGCGGCGAGGTCGTCGAGCTCGGCTCGAACGGCCTTCGTCGTCGCTGTCGTGAACTTCACGTCTTCGTGGATCGCGGCGACGCGCAGCACCGACGCCTTGCGATCGGCGGTCGCGTCGAGCTTCCCGACGAGGCGGTCGTGGTGGAGGATCGGCAGCGCGAAGTAGCCCCAGCGGCGCTGCGCGGCCGGCTTGTACATCTCCAGCGTGTACTCGAAGTCCAAGAGCTCCACCGAACGGACCCGGTCGTGGATCAGCCGGTCGAACGGCGAGAGCAGCGCGGTCCGTCCCTCGAACTCTTCCCCTAGCAGGCTCGGGTCGACGCGCCACCGGCCCTTGACGCCCTCGACCTCGGCCGGCTCGCCCGCATCTCCCACGTGGATCGGCTCCATCGGCATGGCCCTCGCCTTCGCGCGGGCGATGCCGAGCGCCGCGAGCCTGCGCTCGTCCTTCGCGCGCTCGGCCTCGTCGGGGCCCGGGATCACCGCGACGGTCGGATAGACGCGCTCCGGCAGGTCCCAGAGCCGCTCGCGCCCGACGCGGCCGGAGATCGCGACCTCGCCGCGCATCATCAGGCACTCGAGCATCTGCGTGACGTTGCGGTTGTTCGTCCAGCCGGTCGAGGCCCACGGGACGACGCACGTGTCCGGAATGTCGCGCGACGCGAGCGGCCCCTCGTTCGAGAGCCGCTCGAGAATGTCGCGACGAAAGGCGTCGTTCTTCTCGATCCAGACGCGGGTGCGCGCGTACGGAGGCCAGTCGGAGGCCCCGGCGAGATACAGCCCCACGTCGCTCATCGGGCGGACGAGCGCGTTGTGCTCGAACAGCGTTCGGTCGGCCTCGAGCGCCTGCGTCAGCTGCTCCGGGCGGTAGGACGCGCCGAGGCGGCTCCAGGCGACGAGGTCCGCGCTCGGCGCAATCGCAGCGGTGGGATCTATCTGGAGAAACGTCAGCCGCTCCACCACTGCGAGCAGATCGGGCGGACGTGGCGCGTCGAGAAGCTGCGCGCGGATCGCGATGCTCCGGGCCTGATCCTTCGTGAGGTTGTGGACGGCGGCGCTGTTCCGCGTCGCCCGCGCGCGCGCCAACCTATTCAGCCAGCCAGGCGGCGGCCTGAGCACGCTCGCCGTCGGCGAAGACCCTCAACTCGCCCGGGCTGAGCCAGCCGAACACGGCCACGCCGTGCCGCACCCAGTCCTTGTCGGTGACGACCGCGAACCGCTCCCACGAGGAGCGGTGCTTCAGGCCGACCGACCCGGCGGCCTTGAGGTCCTCCCAGAGCGCGCCCGCGTCGAGCCCCTCGAACTCGTCGGGCAACTCGACGAGGAGCCGCAGCGTCTCCCCGCGCTCGAGGGCCGCGTAGATCGGCGCCATCAGCGCATCGTGGTACTCGTCGCGCTCGAGCCTCCCCGTGAGGCGGAAGCCGAGAACGCCGGATGGCAAGTCGCCGATCGGCGCGACCATGACGCCCACGATACCCGCCTGCCGTGCGGGATTGCGGCATCCGGCCGTGCAGCCTAGGCTCCCGCGCGTGGCTTCGATCCTGGCA
>DASSVY010000047.1:0-10678 GCA_035705535.1 Gaiella sp.
TGCCGATCTTCTGCGAGTCGCGGCCGACCGCGCCGATGTCCGCCATGTAGTTCTCGTACGTCGTCTGCGTGTCGTCGCCGGCGCAGCCTTGCACCCAGACTGCGAGGAGCACGACGACGAGGATTGCGAAGCCGACGAACCCCGCGAGCCGGAGGAGCGGCGTGATGCCCTGCGGGGTCCGGAACTGCGGGCGCCGCGGACCGCGCGGGCCGGAAGGTGGCGGCCCTCCACCCGGAGGTCGCGTGCCGCCGGGTCGTGCCTGCGCCGGCAGCTCGCGCGTCTCGTCGTCGACGAAATCGAAGTCGAGGATGTCGTCGTCGTGCACGGTCACATGGTCACCCGGCTCAGGATCCGCCCGCCCGACGAGGGCCCCTCGGCCGAGCGATCCGACGGGCACGAGTGTACGGGACATTCGGGAGCGGAGGACGATCCCCTCTCGCGGCGAAGGGACTGGGACCGGTGCCTTCCGCTGCCTTCGCACTTCCCGATCGCGCCCTCGTCCTCGACCGCTACCGGCCCCTCCGGCCGCTCGGTCGGGGTGGCTCCGGCTCGGTCTGGCTGGCGCGCGACGAGCAGACCGGGCTCGACGTCGCGCTGAAGATCGTCCCTCGGGAGGGCAAGCGCGCGGCACGCGCGGCGCGCGAGATGGAGGCCGCATCACGCCTGCGCCACGAGCGGTGCGTGCGCGCCTACGACTTCGGCGCCGACGAGGGTCACGTGTACATCGCGTACGAGTACGTCCGAGGTCGCACGCTGCGCGAGGTGATCCGCTCAGGCGAGCTCGACGACGCGGCGTCCGTCGAGCTGGCGGCGCAGATCCTCGAGGGTCTCGCGCACGCGCATCGCCATGGGATCGTCCATCGCGACGTCAAGCCCTCGAACGTGCTCGTCGAGGACGGCGACGGCCTCTCTGCGCGCGTGCTCGACTTCGGGCTCGCGCAGTTCGACGAGGCGGACACGCTCACGGCCGTCGGCGACGTCCCCGGCACGCTCGCGTACATCTCCCCCGAGCGCCTGGACGGAAGCGAGGCGAGCGAGCGCAGCGACGTGTGGGCCGTCGGCGTGATCCTCTGGGAGGCGCTCGCCGGCAGTCATCCCTTCTGGGGCGTCCCGCTGCCCGAGGTCGCCTCGACGATCGCGTCTGGCGCCCCTCCTCTCTCCGCCCGGCGCGGCGATCTGTCGCGACGCCTGCTGACCGCGGTCGACGCCGCGCTGTCCGTCGACCCGGCGAAGCGCCCGCCGGCCGCGCGCCTCGCGACCGAGCTTCGCGACGCACTCTCCGGGACGCCCGCCCGCACCACCGGACGTACAGCCCCGCGTCGGACCCGTCCCGCGAAGCGCGTCCGCCCCGCGTCACCGCCCGTTCCTCTCAAGCCCCGCCTGATCCCGGCCGGCGCCGCCGCGTTCGCGACGCTGCTCGGCGGCTCGCTCCTCCCGTTCTGGCCGACGCCGCTCCTCGTGCTGCTCGCGATCGCGGCCGGCCTCACGAGCCTCCGTGCCCCGCGCGCGGGGCTGGCGCTCGCGCTCGCTGCGCCGGTCTTTCCACTCGGCAACGTCGCGCAGGCCGCAGCCGTCGTGTACGGGCTGCTCGCGCTCGCCTGGCTCGCGGTCAGCTGGCGCGACGCCCGCGCCGGCCTCGTGTTCCTCGCCGGTCCCGTGCTCGCCGCGTTCGGGCTGATCGCGCTCCTGCCCCTCGCGGTGCAGCCGGCGCGTGGAATCTGGCGACGCGCGCTCCACGCGGCGGCCGGCATCTACGCGGCCGCCGCGGTCGCCGGCCTGTCCGGCCACGATCTGCCCCTCGGCGCCGGCGCGGTGCACGATCTCGGCCTCGCCCAGAGCGAGGACCCGGCCGCCGTCCTGAACGCGCTCGGGACCGTGCTCCGCGACCACCCGCAGATCTCGACGACCGCGCTCGCACTCGCGATCATCGCGTCCGTGCTGCCGCGGGCTCGCGCGCGCGGTTACGTGGGAATCGCCGCGCTCGGCGTCCTCCAGCTCGTCCTCGTGCTGCTGTGGGGCCCCTCGATCCCCTGGCCGCCGATGGTTCTCGGCACGCTGCTGCTATGCCTGCTGCTCGTCGCCGCGCCGTCTCTGCGCGAGCTCGCCCGAGGTCGTGGCCGCGAGTGGACGCGTCCGTAAGCTCGTCCGTGCACGGCGGGTCTCAGGCCGAGCAGCCCAAGGAGGCAGGGAGCCCCGATACCAGACGGTCTCGGGACGACCGAGGACGCCGGGATGCGACGCGTCTGACGGCCGCTGGGCGCACAACCGTGCTCGAGGACGCGTCCACTACACTCGTGCGGGGGAGGCGCCCCGAGGAATGAGCGTCCTTCGCGCAATCGAGACACGGATCGAGGGCCTCTTCGAAGGGGTCTTCGGGCGTGCGTTCAGGACGCATGTGCAGCCGGTGGAGTTGGCCCGCAAGCTCGCGAAGGAGATGGACGAGCACCGGTCGGTCTCCGTCTCGCGGGTCTACGTGCCGAACGAGTACACCGTCTATCTCTCACCCGGCGACCGCACGCAGTTCGCCGCGTACGAGGGCTCGCTCGTCGGCGAGCTGCAGGAGTATCTCGTCGAGCATGCGCGCCGCGAGGGCTACGCGATGCTGACCCAGCCGCGAGTGCTGCTCGAGACCGACCCGGACCTCGCGATCGGCGAGTTCGGGATCGCCACGCGCGTCGCGCAGCCCGAGGAGCTCGCCGGCGCCGGGGTCGGCGCCGTCCGTGTCTCCGCTCCGCCCGAGGCACCGGCGGCGGCCTTCCCGGTTCCGCCGACCGCCGAGGCGCCCGCGGCGACGATGGTCTACCGACCGGACGAGCAGCCCCAGGCGCCGCCGGAGCCCGAGCGGCGCGAGCAGGTCACGCTGAGCGTCGACGGACGCGCCGTGCCCCTGACCGGCGACCGCGTCGTCATCGGACGATCGCGCGAGTGCGACATCCGGCTCGACGACGGAAACGTCTCCCGCCGGCACGTCGAGCTCGTCCGAGAAGGGCCGTCCGAGTGGGTCCTGGTCGACCTGGGGTCGACGAACGGCACCGAGGTGAACGGCCGGAAGGTCCAACGCCGAACCGCTCTCGACGACGGCGATCGGATCACGATCGGCAGCACCGAGCTCGTCTTCGGACGCAGCCGCCCGTGAGCCTCGCGCTGACGAACGACGAGACGCTGCTCGGCCTCAAGGTCGGCTTCCTCGTCCTGCTCTACGTCTTCGTCTGGCTCGTGGTGCGCTCGGCGACGAAAGGGCTTTCCGCCGGCGCGCCGCAGGAGAGCATCGTGATCCCGGCCGCCGAGGCGGCGGCGCTTCGCGCCTCGCTCGCGCCCTCGCCCCGCCGCGTGCGGGTGCTGGCGAGCCCGGCGCTGACGCCGGGCACCGAGATCGAGCTGTCCGACGCCGCCGGGGTGGGTCGCGGTGCCGAGAACGCGATCCGACTCGACGGGGACACCACCGTCTCCGGGCGACACGCGACCCTCGACAGCCGGGCCGACGGCCTCTGGGTCGAGGACGCCGGCTCGACGAACGGGACCTTCGTGAACGGCGCACCTGTGACCACGCGCCGGCTGCTCCAGCCCGGCGACGTGATCCGGATCGGGCACACCGACCTACAGGTGGAGGCGTGATGAAGGTCGGCGTCGGTCGCTCCGTGGGGCTCACGGACACGGGCCGGAAGCGACGGCAGAACGAGGACGCGTTCGTCTGCGAGCCTCCTCTCTTCGCGATCGCGGACGGGATGGGCGGCGCCCAGGCGGGCGAGGTCGCCTCGCGGCTCGCCGCCGCGGTCTTCGAGGAGGGCGCCGCCGCCGTCCAGGGCGAGGACGGGGTCGCGACCGTCGTCCGCGCGGCGAACGCGAGGATCTTCGAGCGCGCCGTCCACGACCCGGCGGTGGCCGGGATGGGGACGACCGCGACGGTCGCCGTCGTCGACGAGGCGGCCGCGACCGTCACGATCGCGCACGTCGGCGACTCGCGCGCGTACCTCTATCGCCTCGGGTCGCTCGAGCAGCTGACCACCGACCACTCGCTCGTCGGCGAGCTCGTCCGCAGCGGCCGGCTGACCGAGGACGAGGCCGCGGTCCATCCCCACCGCTCGGTGATCACCCGCGCGCTCGGCACGGACGCCGACGTCGAGGTCGACACCCTGACCCTCGACGTCGTCCCGGACGACCTCCTGCTGCTCTGCTCGGACGGGCTCAGCGCGATGGTGCGCGACGACGAGATCGTCCGGGTGCTCGAGGCGACCGGCGGAGCGCCGCGCGAGGCCGGCGAGGCGCTGATCCAGGCGGCGAACGCAGCAGGCGGCGAGGACAACGTCACGGTCGTGCTCTTCGAGCTCGTCGACCCCGGCGCCGAAGCGCCGCCCACGCTCGTCCCCGGGATGGACGTCGAGGACGAGGACGAGGGCCCGGACGGGCCGACCCTCGAGGACGTCAGCCGCCACGGCGCGGGGAAGGGGAGCCGCTGGCCGGCGCTCCTGCTGCTCCTCGCGATCCTGGCCGCAGGAGCCGTGGCGCTCTGGTGGAGCTTCGTTCGATGAGCGCCCGGAACCGCGAGCTGCTCACGCTGCTCCTCGCCGGGCTCGTCGCCTCGACGGCGTTTGCAAGCGCATGGTTCCAGAGCACCGGCGTGATCGACTACGGCTGGGTGCCCTGGGCGGTCCTGCTCGGGGGGATCTTCGTCGCGGCCCACGCGGTGACGCGGCTGACGGTGCCGCACGCCGACCCGACGCTGCTCCCGCTCGCCGGGCTCCTCTGCGCCGTCGGCCTCACGTTCGTCTACCGCCTCGATCCGGAGGACGGACGCAAGCAGCTCGTCTGGGTCGCCGTCGGCGTCGCGGCGTACTGCCTCGTGCTCGTCTGGCTTCGTTACGACTATCGGATCCTCGAGCGCTACAAGTACCTCTTCGGTGTCTCGGCGATCGTGCTGCTGATCCTCCCGTCGGTGCCGGGGCTCGGCCAGCGCATCAACGGCGTGCGGCTCTGGGTCGAGATCGGGCCGCTGCAGTTCCAACCCGGCGAGTTCGCGAAGATCTTCCTCGTCATCTTTCTCGCCGGCTACCTGCGCGACAAGCGGGAGGCACTCGCGCAGGGGCGGCTGAAGGACTTCGGCCCGCTGCTCGCGATCTGGGGCTGCGCGATGCTCGTGCTCGTCCAGACGAGCGACCTCGGCTCGGCACTCCTCAACTTCGGGATCTTCCTCGCGATGCTCTACGTCGCGACGAACCGGCTCTCGATCGTGCTCGCCGGGCTCGCGCTGTTCGCCGGCGGCGCCGCCCTCCTCTACAACGCCCTCGACCGCGTGCAGCAGCGCGTGACGGTGTGGCTAGAGCCGTGGACGGACGACAAGGTCTACTGCACGATCAACGGCGCGCTCGAGTACCGCCAGAACTGCGACTCGTACCAGCTCGTCAAGAGCCTCTACTCGATCGCGAACGGCGGCTACGGGGGCACCGGGATCGGCAAGGGGACGTTCCAGACCGTCGACGGGACGCCGCTGATCCCGTACCTGCAGACCGACTTCATCTACTCCGCCCTCGCGCAGGAGCTCGGCCTGATCGGTGTCGCAGCCGTGCTCCTCCTGTTCCTCGCCCTCGTCGCCCGCGGCATGCGCGTCGCGCTCACCGCCCAGGACGGCTTCTCCAAGCTCCTCGCCGCGGGGCTCAGCTTCGGCTTCGCCCTCCAGACCTTCATCATCGTGGGCGGCGTGTTGCGGCTCGTGCCGCTGACGGGGATCACGCTGCCGTTCATCTCGTACGGGGGGACGAGCATCGTCGCGAACCTCGTGATGGTCGCGTTGCTCCTGCTCGTCTCGAACCGCGCCGTGGTGACGTCGCGATGAACCCGCAACTCGCGCGCGTCGCACGGGTGGCGATGGGTCTGATCGTCGTCCTGATCGTCGCGACGACGTACTGGCAGACCTGGGCGCGGCCCGGCCTTGCGGCCCGCCAGGACAACGAGATCCAGCGGGTCGCGGAGTTCGAGGTGAAGCGCGGGCTGATCCTCGCGCCCGCGCGGGTCCTGGCGCGCAACCGCGCCGAGAAGCGGAGCGGGAAGACCTACTACTTCCGCCGGTACCCGCAGGGCCCGCTCACCGCGAGCGTCGTCGGCTACTCGACGATCTCGCGCAGCCGCGCCGGGCTCGAGAAGTCGCTCAACGGCGTCCTCACGGGGACCGACCGCGGGCTCTCGGATCTCGTCGACCAGCAGCTCCACGAGCTCTCAGGGAAGCCGATCGTCGGCGACACGGTCGTGACCACGCTCGACCTCCACGCGCAGCAGGTCGCGCTCGACGCGCTCGGGTCGAAGTGCGGCGCGGTCGTCGCGCTCGACCCCCGCAGCGGAAAGCTCCTCGTGATGGCGTCCTCCCCGACGTACAACCCGAATCTCGTCGAGGAGCACTTCGACAAGATCGACCGCGTGACGGCCGACTGCAGACCGGCCGCGCCCCTGATCAACCGCGCGACACAGGGCCTCTATGCCCCCGGCTCGACGTTCAAGGTCGTGACGACCGCCGCGGCGCTCGAGTCGCACCGCTTCACGCCGGAGTCGTCCTTCTACGACCCCGGGTACTGCACGGTCTACGGGAAGCGCGTGAACAACTTCGACACGGAGGCGCCGTTCGGGAACCTGACGCTCGCCCAGGGCCTCCAGCACTCGGTCAACTCGGTGTTCTGCAACATCGGCAAGGCGCTCGGCGCGAAGCGGATCCTCGAGCAGGCGAAGAAGTTCGGCTTCTACGAGCGCCCGCCGCTCGAGACGCCGGAGGACGAGCGCTACCCGAGTGGCCTGTACCGGAACCACGAGCTCTGGTACCCGAAGCGCGACCAGGACGTGGATGCGGGCCGGATGGCGTTCGGGCAGGAGCGGTTGCTCGTGACGCCGATGCAGATGGCGATGGTCGCCGGAGGGGTCGGCAACGCGGGGATCGTGATGCGCCCGTGGGTCGTCGACAAGGTCGTCTCTCCGCAAGGGAAGACCGTCTCCCGCACCCGCCGTGAGCGCCTGAGCCGCGCGGTCGGCCCGGTCAACGCGAAGGAGATCGCGGACATGATGGTGAGCGTCGTCCAGGGCGGCACCGGCACGGCGGCGCAGATCCCCGGCTACCGCGTGGGCGGCAAGACAGGTACCGCGGAGACTGGAGTCGACGGGCGGAACACGACGTGGTTCATCGCGTTCGCCGGACGGGAGGGACAGCGCCCCGAGGTGGCGATCGCGGTGGCGCTCGAGAACCAGAGCCTGACCGGCGGCGTGACGGCCGCGCCGATCGCGAAGCAGGTCATGGAGGCGATCCTCCGTCCGGCGGGGAATCCCTAACCTTCGGAGCCGATGACGACGATGGACGAAAGACGCGGGACGATCTTTGCCGGCCGCTACCGGCTCGAGCGCAAGCTCGGCTCGGGCGGCATGGCGGACGTGTGGCTCGCCGAGGATCAGGAGCTCGGTCGCAGGGTCGCGATCAAGATGCTCCACGAGCGCTACGCGAACGACGTCCAGTTCGTCGAGCGCTTCCGCAGGGAGGCGACGCACGCGGCCGGTCTCTCCCACCCGAACGTCGTCGCGATCCACGACCGCGGCGAGGCCGAGGGCTCCTACTTCATCGTCATGGAGTACGTCGAGGGGCGGACGCTCAAGGAGCTGATCGTGACGCGTGGGATGTGCCCCATCCCCGTGGCGATCTCCTACACGCGCCAGGTGCTCGCCGCGCTGCGCTACGCGCACCGCAACGGCATCGTCCACCGCGACATCAAGCCCCACAACGTCCTCGTCGACAACGAAGGACGCGTGAAGGTCGCCGACTTCGGCATCGCCCGCGCCGGGACGAGTCAGATGACGGAGGCCGGGTCGATCATCGGCACCGCGCAGTACCTCTCGCCCGAGCAGGCGCGCGGCGCGCCCGTCGACGAGTCGTCCGACCTCTACTCGACGGGGATCGTCCTCTACGAGCTCCTCACCGGGGAGGTGCCGTTCACCGGCGAGACGCCCGTCGAGATCGCGATGAAGCACCTCTCGCAGATTCCCGAGGCGCCCTCCACCCTGCGGCCCGAGATCCCCCGCGACCTCGATCTCGTCGTGCTCCGGGCGCTCGCGAAGGAGCCCGCCGATCGCTACCGCTCGGCGAAGGAGATGGACCGCGACCTGGAGCTCGTCGGACGGGGCGAGGCGGTCGTGCCGGAGACCGAGGAGGCCGCGACGATGGTCCTCCGCGGCGAGTCGACCGCCGCGACCGCGGTCGCGCCGCCCGTCCGCCCTCCCGGCGTCGGCGGGGACGAGCGGTACCGCTCGTACGAAGGCGCCGTCCGTCAAGGCCGGCCGTGGTGGCCGTGGCTGATCGCCGTCGGCGCCGCGATCGCGCTCGCCATCGGGGGCTGGCTCTTCTACGACAACGTGCGCGACCAGATCGACGCCAACGAGCCGGTCGCGGTGGACGACTACAACGGCATCCTCGAGCAGAAGGCCGTCGCGCTGATCGTCAACGACGGCTTCGACCCGAACGTGCGCCGCCTGCCCAACGGCGACGTCAAGCAGGGCTACGTCTACGACCAGGATCCCGACGCCGGCTCGAAGCAGCCGAAGGGCAGCATGGTCACGATCCTCGTCTCGAGCGGCAAGAAGACCGTCAGCGTCCCGTCGCTCGTCGGCAAGTCCCGCGACACCGCCGTGAAGGACCTGACGAGCCTCGGGCTCGACGCCGACGTGCACGAGGTGCCGTCGGACAAGCCCTCCGACACCGTCACGGCCCAGGATCCGCGACCGGGCACGGTCGTGGTCGAGGGCGCCTCTGTCCGGGTCAACGTGTCGAGCGGGCCGAAGCCGGTCGCCGTCCCGGCGGTAATCGGACAGACGTACGACACAGCCGCGGCGCAGCTCCAGTCGGCCGGCTTCACCGTGGGTCGCGCCGACGTCGAGAGCGACCGGCCTGCCGGTGAGGTCGTCGACCAGGATCCGCCCGGCAACTCGACCGCCTCGCGCGGCTCGTCGGTGACGCTCTCCGTCTCGCAGGGCCCGAAGACCGTGACCGTCCCGGACGTCTCGCTGCAGAGCGTGTCCGACGCGCGGGCCACGCTGCGCGCGGCCGGCTTCAAGTCGAGCGTGACGCAGCAGGAGACCGACGACGAGGCGCTCGACGGGCTCGTGATCAGCCAGGACCCGACCGGCAACGCGCAGGCTGACCCGAAGACGGTCGTGAAGCTGACCGTCGGGGCCTACGTGCCGCCTCCCGACGTGACGTCGCCACCGCCGACGACACCAACGACGACACCAACGACGACCACACCGGCGCCGCCGCCGCCGGCGACCACGCAACCCCCGCCTCCGTGAGCCGCAGAGTGCGGCTCGCCATTCTCGCGGGCGGCCGGTCGAGCGAGCACGAGATCTCCCTCGCGTCTGCGGCCTCGGTCGCTGCCGCGCTCGACCCGGGACGCTACGACGTACGGACGATCGAGATCGGCCGCGACGGCCGCTGGTCGCTCCCCGCGGGAGCGGATCGTGCCGAGCTCCCGCAGCAAACCACCGCGGAGACGCTCCCCCTCCCGGCGGACTCGGCCCCGGCGACGCTCGGCGCGGTCGACGTCGTGCTGCCGCTCCTCCACGGGCCGTTCGGCGAGGACGGCACGGTCCAGGGGCTCTGCGAGCTCGCCGGCGTGGCCTACGTCGGGCCGGGCGTGCTGGCCTCGTCCGTCTGCATGGACAAGGACGTCTTCAAGACGCTGATGCGAGGCGCGGGGATTCCCGTCGCGCAGCACGTCGCGCTCCGGCTGACCGACCCCGTCCAGAACCCGTTCGGCTACCCCGTCTTCGTCAAGCCGGCGAACATGGGGTCGTCGGTCGGCATCTCCAAGGTGCGAGACGTGTCCGAGCTGGCCGAGGCGGTGGCTCTCGCGCGGCGCCACGACGAGAAGGTGATGGTCGAGGAGTTCGTCCCCGGGACGGAGATCGAGGTCGGGGTCCTCGGCAACCTGCCGAGCCCCCAGGCGTCGCTTCCCGGCGAGGTCGTGGCCCACAACGCGGACTGGTACGACTACTCGTCCAAGTACGACGCGGGCGGCTCGGAGCTCGTGGTGCCGCCGCCGGGCTTGACCGACGTGCAGGTCGAGCGCGCGCGGGAACTCGCGGTGGCAGCATTCGTCGCGACCTCGTGCGAGGGGATGGCGCGCGCCGACTTCTTCGTCCGCGAGCCCGACGGCGAGATCGTGATGAACGAGCTGAACACGATCCCGGGCTTCACGGCGACGAGCTTCTACGCGCGCCTCTTCGCGGCGTCAGGCATCGAGTACGAGGACCTGCTCGACCGGCTCATCGGCCTCGCGGTCGAGCGCCACGAGCGCCGCCGGTCGCTCGAATACTGACGCGCGCTCTTGAACGGCGATTCCAGCGCGCGCGGTGGAGAGCGCTAGTTGCAAGTTGTAACTTGCTGCGTTCGCAGGCCCGCTACGGTCGGTCGAGCACGCTGGCGAGCGCCTCTTCCCACACCGCGAGCGCCTCGTCGAGGACTGCGTCCTCGATCGTGAGCGGGCAGAGGACGCGGATGCAGTTCCCGTGGAGACCGGCCTTCAGGAGGATCAGGCCGCGAGAGAGGGCCGCCTGGATCGTCGCCGCCGCGAGCTCCGGCGCGGGCTCCTTCGTCGCGGCGTCGTGCACGAGCTCGATCGCGAGCATCGCCCCGAGGCCGCGGACGTCGCCGATCCGC
>DASSVY010000048.1:0-4488 GCA_035705535.1 Gaiella sp.
GCACGGCGCCGACGACGAGGACGAGCTGGGGGAGCTCGCGGAGCTCGCACGGGCCGCGGGTGTCGCGCCGGTCGCCAACGTCGTGCAACACCGCGCACGCTCCGATCCACGGACGTACGTCGGCAAGGGCAAGCTCGACGAGCTGAAGCCCACGCAGCAGCGGGCGCTCGAGGACGCGCTCTCGGCTCGCGTCGTCGACCGCACCCAGCTGATCCTCGACATCTTCGCCCAGCACGCGATCTCGGCCGAGGGAAAGCTCCAGGTCGAGCTCGCGCAGCTCGAGTACAACCTCCCGCGCATGCGCGGCATGTGGAAGCACCTCGAACGGCTCGCGGGCGGAGGAGGCACCGCGCAGGTCGGTGGGGGAGTGGGCACGCGCGGCCCCGGCGAGTCGCAGCTCGAGACCGACCGGCGACTCGCGAATCGCCGGATCACGATCCTCCGGCGGCGGCTCCGCGACGTGGGCGCGCACCGCGCGACGCGGCGAAAAGCGCGAACCCGCTCCGAGACCCCGACCGTGGCGCTCGCGGGCTACACCAACGTCGGAAAGTCCACGCTGCTCAACGCGCTGACGGGCGCAGAGGTCTCCGTCGAGAACCGGCTCTTCGAGACGCTCGACCCGACGACGCGCGGCTTCGACTACCTGGGCAAGCGTTACCTCGTCACCGACACGGTCGGGTTCATCCGCCGCCTGCCGACCCAGCTCGTCGAGGGGTTCGCCTCGACGCTCGAGGAGACGCTCGTCGCGGACCTCGTCCTCCACGTCGTGGACGCCTCGCTCCCGGAGGACGTGCTCGGCGAGCAGATGCGGGCCGTCGACAACGTCCTCGCCGAGATCGGCGCCGGCGACGTGCCGGTCGAGGTCGTCCTCAACAAGGTCGACCTCCTCGATCCGCTCGCACGCCGGCGCGTCTCGAACCGCCATCCGAACGCGATTCAGGTCTCCGCCACGACCGGGGCGGGTCTTGATGAGCTGAAGGGCCGCATCGCCGAGCGCTTCGCCGACCGCTTCGACGAGGTGCGGCTGCTCGTCCCCTACGACAAGGGCTCCGTGCTCGCCGACCTCTACGCGCTCGGGGCGCCGATCGACGAGCGAACCGACACCGAGGCCGGCGTCATCGTGCGCGCCCGCCTTCCGCATCGCGAGATCCGGCGATTCGCGCCGTACCTCGTCGCAGGGCTCGACACGGAGAGCCTCGGGCGCGCGTGACCGCCCTGCAGATCACGCGTCTCCGGCCGGACGCGCGGATCCCGGCGCAGGCGTACGACGGCGATGCCGGGCTCGACCTGTCCGCATGTGAGCGAGTCGAGCTCGCTCCGGGGGAGCGCGCAGTCGTCGGCACCGGAATCGCGGTCGCGATCCCACCCGGCCACGCCGGCCTCGTAGTGCCGCGCTCCGGCCTCGCCGCGCGGCACGGCCTGGGCAAGGTCAACGCTCCAGGCCTGATCGACGAGGGCTATCGGGGCGAGGTGAAGGTGATCCTGCTCAACACCGACCGTAGCGAGTCGTTCGTCGTCGAGCCCGGGATGCGGATCGCGCAGCTCGTGATCGTCGAGCTGCCGCGGGTCGAGCTCGTGGAGGTCGACGAGCTCCCGCCCTCCGAGCGAGGCACGGACGGACTCGGCTCGTCGGGGAGCTGATGCGGCCGGAGCCCCGGATCCGCGTCTCCGCGCTGCTCCGCTGGCGAGGTGCGATCCTTCTTTGCCGGCACGAGAAGCGCGGGAGGGAGCACTGGCTCCTGCCGGGCGGCGGCGTCCGCAGCGGTGAGACGCTCGTCGAGGCGCTGCAACGGGAGCTCGCCGAGGAGACGGGTCTCGTTGGCTTCGACGACGAGCTACCGGTCGAGGGGCCCGTCGCGATCGTCGAGTCCATCTCTCCCGAGCGGAGCCTCTGGTCGAAGCACGTCGTGCACGTCGTGTTCGCTGGGGAGGTCGACGGCTCGTTGTCCGAGGTCAGCTCGAGCGACGAGGCGGTCCGGGGTCATCGGCTCTTCTCGCTCGACGAGCTCGACGGCGTCACACTGCACCCGCCCATCGCACGCTTCCTCGTCCGGTGGCAGCCGGGCGACCCCTGCGTGTACCTCGGGGCCCGCTGGGCCGAGTGACTACTCAAGCCGGGCGGCCGCCGCGGGCACGTGCGCGCGAGGCGGCGACGGCGTGGGCCTCGTCCTCGAGCGTGTCGTCGAGGGCGTCGAGCGGCTCGGGATCCGAGTTGGTTGCGTGGGCAATTGCCCAGGAGAGCAGCAGATCGGCGATCCAGGGGTTGCGCGGCAGGAGCGGGCCGTGGAGGTACGTCCCGAGCGCACGACGGACCCGAGCCCCCTCGAAGCCGGACACGCCGTCGTTCCCGTAGCCGGCGACGACACGACCGAGCGAGTGGGCGCCGGGGTCGAGGACGGTGCGGCCTGCATGGTTCTCGAACCCGGCGATCGTCTTTCCGGCGGCCTCGGGCAAAGTACTCTCGAGAAGGACGTCACCGATCATCCGCGTCTCGCCGGCGAGCGTCTCGTGGGGAAACAGGGCTGCGCCGTCCATCCAGGCGCCGTCGCGGCCGCGGTACCCGCGACCCAGGAGCTGATAGCCACCGCACACCGCGAGCAGGGCCGCTCCCCCGTCGACGGCGGCGCGGAGCGCGTCGCCCCGAACGGCGAGATCACCGGCGATCATCGCCTGCTCGCGATCCTGGCCTCCGCCGACGTAGAAGAGGTCGTGCTCCCCCGCCGCGAGAGACGTCCCGAGAGTGATCGGTTCGACCTCGAGCTCGTGCCCGCGTGCAGTTGCGCGATGCTGGAGCACGGCGATGTTCCCGCGGTCGGCGTAGATGTTGAGGAACTCGGGGTAGAGATGCCCGACCCGGATGATCATGCGGCGTCCTCCCAGTACGGCCGCGTCAGGCCACGCCTCGTCGCGATCGCCTGGAGCGCGAGCATCGCCGTGTACGTCGGCAGGACCGCGAGCTCTTCACCCGGCTCGGTCAGCTCGAGGCCCCGGTCGAGCGCGCGTTCGAGCGAGGAGACGACCTCGAGCCGGTCTCGCGGATAGCCGCCGTATGCGAAACGGAGCGCAAGCTCCGCGGCGCGCTCTCCGCTGACGACGATCCGGCCGGCGCCCTCGAGGAGGGGCTCGAAGTCGACGTCCCAGATCCACGACACGTCCCGGCCGTCCGCGATCCGGTCGTTCAGCGCGACGACGAGCGTCGCGGGGACGGAGCCGTTCTGGAGGGTTCGGATCGCCTCGTTTGCGCCCGCCGGGTTCTTCACGAGCAGCAGGAGCAGGCGCTTGTCGCCGACGACGAAGCGCTCGAACCGGCCGAAGGCGCCGGTGAAGCGCTCGAGCCCATCGACCACGACGTCGAGCGAGGCCCCGAGCGCGAGTGCGAGCGATGCGGCTGCCAGCGCGTTGTAGACGTTGTAGAGGCCGGGCAGCGCGAGCCGGATACGGGCGGTGCCGCCCGGCGTCTCGAGCGAGAACGACACGCCGTCGAGCCCGTGGCTCTCGATGCTGCGGGCCGCGACGTCGAGCGGCGGCCGAGCATGCCCGCAGGCCTCGCAACGGTATGCGCCGAGATGGCCGACATAGGCGGCGTCGTACACGTAGGGCGCGCCGCAGCGGATGCAGTACTTCGAGTCCGACGCATGCTGGAGCGACGGGTGCGCGTGCGCTGGGTCGTCGACGCCGAAGCGCAGGACACTGTTGCGTCCGTCGCCCAGCGAGGCGACGAGGGGATCGTCGGCCCCGACGACCAGCGACGCCTCCGCCGGCAGCTCCGAGACGGCCGACCGCCAGCGCTCCGCGATGTGCTCGAGCTCGCCGTACCGGTCGAGCTGATCGCGAAACAGGTTTCCGAGGCAGACGACCCGAGGCTGCGTCCGCCGCATCACCTCGGGCAGCGCGAACTCGTCGACCTCCAGCAGCCCGAGCTCGGCGTCCCGGGCGGCGAGCAGCGTCGAGGTGATCCCGGATGCCAGGTTCGCGCCCGACCGGTTCCAGGCGAGTCGCCGCACGGGGAAGAGGATCGAGCTCGCCATCGCGGTCGTCGTCGTCTTGCCGTTCGTCGCGGACACGAGAGCGACACCCGCGGGAAGACGACGTGCGAGCGCGTCGAGCGCGGCAGGGTCGAGCTTCCAGACGAGCTTCCCCGGCAAGGTCGTGCCGCCGCCGCGCCGGGTGGCGCGTGACACTCGCCCGACCAATCGGGCGGCCGAGGTCTCCAGCGCGAGCCGAGCCGGCATCGCCCGAGCGTACCGGGCGGGGCTCGCTCTGCCGCGCTTGCAGATGATCGAAAGTGCTCTACCATGATTGCATGGGACGTCCTCCGCGCCGCCACCCTGCCCTCGAAGGGATCGACGCGGGTGCGCTCGAGGCCTTCCGGGCGGGTCTGCGGCGCCGCTACACGGACGAGGAGATCCTCGAGGAGCTTCGCGGCTCGGCCGCGCGTCTCGGGAAGTCTCCGACGATGCGCGAGTTTGCAGCTGACCAGGAGGCGTC
>DASSVY010000049.1:0-11065 GCA_035705535.1 Gaiella sp.
GGCGACAGCGCGGTCGAGCGCGTCGAGGAGGTTGTGACAGCGGACGACGCGCTGGAGATGCTCGAGCCGGGCGAAGTCCTGATCGACGCGACTGGGAGCCGATCGCTGCTGCGCGATCTTCTCGTCCCGGGTTCCGGCGGCGCCGACGAAAGCGCCAACACGCTCAAGGTCCGACTCGAGTATGCGCTCGTCATCACGTTCCTCTACGGCCAGCCGTATGACTGCAACGAGTACTGCAAGTACGAGAAGAACGTCGACAACGCCCAGTACAAGTTCATCCCGATGGTGCACCGGACGCACTACGACGGGAGCGTCAGCCACGTCACCGGGATCGTCAACATCACCGCCGAGGAGTACGAGGCGATGCCGTCCCGCTTCGACGGCGACTGGCTGCGGAGCAACGCCCCCGGTGTCGCTGAGTCGATGGACAGGTTCATCGACAAGATCAAGCAGGAGACGCACGGCGAGATCCTCGGCGACCTGGAGATCGTCCGGATTCCGCTCGATCTGTACCGCGCACGGAACGCGACGAATCGTCCGTGGCTCGCCGCGGCGCCGGACGGCCATCCGTTCGCGAGCTCGCCGGTCTTCCTGGCCGGCGACTCCGCGATGGGCTCGCCGTACTTCCAGTCGATCTCGCTCGGCTTCGAGTGCGCGATGTTCCTCGCAGGCCTCGTCGCGCAGCGGGACGTATCGCTACGGGAGATGCTCGATCGCTACGAGCTCTACCTCTACAAGCAGTGGCTCCGCGTCTACATGCGCAGCAAGATGATCAAGCACAACAAGGACCTCTTCGAGTCGCTCGACGACCCGTTGGCGCTCCTGGAGAAGCTGCACATCTACTGAGCGCTGGGTGAAGGCGACGAGCGGATTCGAACCGCTGTACGAGGCTTTGCAGGCCTCTGCCTAACCACTCGGCCACGTCGCCCGGCGGGGGCATCGTAGCCCCGGTGACGGCAGGGTCTCGGAGCCGGGTTGAACGCCGTTGTCCGAACCTGTCATGATAGGCCGTCCTGGCGAGAGCCTTGTTGGGGGATTGAGGAGGTAATGGGATGAGGTTTGGGGTGCGGCGAGTCATTTTGGCGTGCGTGGTTGCGGCCAGCGCGCTCGCGGTTCTGGTTCCCGCGGGAAGCGCAGGGCCACGCGCGATCGGGTTCACCTTCGAGGCCGTTCCCGGCCCCGGGCAGGTGACGTACGGCGAGAACATCGCGTACAGGGCGCAGATCTCGAACACGAGCGGC
This sequence comes from Gaiella sp., assembly GCA_035705535.1. GTDB lineage: Bacteria > Actinomycetota > Thermoleophilia > Gaiellales > Gaiellaceae > Gaiella. The sequence goes on from DASSVY010000049.1 coordinate 1,242, forward strand.
ACCACGTTGACGCACGTGATCTTCCGGATGCAGAAGCCGTTCGTCGGCTCGCCGGACAACCCGGATCTCGTCGCCACTTTTCAGAGGTCGACCTGTCCCCAGAACGGCGGACAGGGCGTCAACGTGACGTATGCGGACGGAACGTCCGAGTGGACGTGTGACTTCGGCAACCTCCCCGCGACGGGCAACGGGTCCCAGGTCACGCTCTCGGTCGTCTGGGGCGTGCCGCCCGGCACGCAGACCGCGGACTGCACCGACTGCCTCAAGGCGCGTGCTCGCGTGTCGGTCAAGGAGGGGCTCAACGACGAGACGAACCCGAACGACCTGTTCGGGGCCGCCGAGGTGCCCGCGACACTCCTCGCCGCGGACAGCGACGCCTCGCAGAACACGACGTCCGCGGGTGGCTACGAGATCGCGGCGTGCACCGATACGTCGGGGCAGGGCAGCCTGCGGACGAAGCAGAAGCTCGACGCGACCCTGAACAAGATCTCGACCACGGTCTGCATCACGCAGATCCCGACGAGCACTACCGATCTCGGCCTTGCGACGACGATCCTCGAGGGTGTGTCGCATGCCGGGAATCCGGGCTTCGCCGAGCTTCAGACGTCCGACGTGTGCGTCGCCGCGCCCGGCGTGAACTGCGGTGCGTACAACACCTATACGCCGCAGGTCTTCGACCCCGCGCATCCGCTCACGGTCGTGCTGCGAATCCCGGACGGCGCGCTTCTCAAGACTCACACGATCACGAACGTCTGGCACAACGCCGACGTGTACCCGGATCCCCTGTCGTTGTGCGGGACGGGCCCGGTGCCGTTGAACGGCTGCCTCGTCGAGAAGCCCACCCTGAGCAAGGGCAAGGACAAGATCTGGACGATCACCGTCAGGACGCTCACCAACGGGTGGTTCACGGGCGGCTGAGCCGACCGACTATGGGGCGGCGTCGAGCGCACCGAGCCGACGCCCGATCGTCTCGAACGCGACGACGCCGCCCTTCCGCTCCGCGAGCCGCAACGCGGCGTCGTACGCAACGCGGGCCCCGACCGTGTCTCCTGCCATGGAGAGCACCTCACCGAGGTCGAGATACGCGTCGAGCTGCAACAGCACCGCGTCGGTCGGCTCGAGGACCGTCAAGCCCTCCCGGACGAGTGCTTCGGCCTCGGCGAACGAGCCGCGCTCGGCCAGAATGCGCCCCTTGACGCAGCGCCACAGCGCCTGCGTCCCGACGTCCGCCTCGGTTGCCAATGCTCGCGTCTGCTCGGTGAGGCGCTCGGCCTCGTCGAGCGACCCGTTCCGCTGGAGAAGCGTCTGCGCGAGCGAGCCGGCGACCGTCGAGAGCAGGTACTTCTCACCGTAGGCCTCGAGGAGCTCGTACGCCTTGCGGGCCTTCCGTTCCGCCGCGTCGAGGTTCCCCGAGAGCATCTCGACCCGCCAGGCCTCGAGGTCGATGCGGGCCACCTCGACGTCCAGGTCGAGCTCTTCCAGGAGCGCGCGGCCACGCGCGACGAGCGTCCGCGCATGGTCGAACGCGCCCTGCATCGCGTAGAGACCCCCGAGCAAGGCGAGCAGGTTGCCCTCCGACTGGCGGTCGCCGGCGGTCTGCTCGATGCACCACTCGCAGCGTGCGATCGCGTCGTCCACGTTCGTCGGGCCGAGTGACGCGGCCACGCCGTACCCCGTCGCGGCGCGACGCTCCTGCCGGACGTCCCGTGCGTCACGTGCGAGCTCGAGCGCGCGGGAGAAGGCGTCGGCGCAGTCGCCGAAGCGGCATGCGGCGCCGGCTTCCCACCCGCGCAACCGCCACGCCATCGCGAGGCCGGACTGGTCGCCCGCCTGCTCGAAGACGTCGATCGCGCCGGCCACCTCCTGCTCGAACGTCCCCCCGTCCCAGCCCTCCGCACCGCCTGAGCGGAGCTGCACCAGCAGGAGCACCAGGGATGCCCGCGCAGCCGCCACCGGTGCGATCCCGCGCTTCCCGATCGTCTCGTCGAGCACCGCCGCCGCGGTCTCGAACTCCCCGGTCATGAGCAGCGCCTCGCCGTACTCGGGCAGAAGCCGAAGCCGCTCCTGGTCGTCCTCGGGCAGAAGCGCAACCGCGCGCCCCAGCAGCGCTGCGGCGGTCGTGTTGTCGCCGCGCACGAATGCGCGCCGTCCGGCCGAGGCAAGGCGTCGCGACCCGTCGGCGCCGATCGCCAGCCCGTGATCGTCGAGCGGGCCGAGCTCCGAGAGGTACGTCCAGGCCTGCTCGAGGTGATAGCCGAGGATCTCCTCGAACTCCACGGCCCGGTCGCGGTTGACACCGTCGGCCCAGCCGACGAAGCGCTCGTGCAGGTCAGCGCGCGCTCGCTTGAGGATCCCGTCGTACGCGGTGTCCCGGATCATGATGTGCTCGAACCGGTGGGCGCCCTCGTCGCCGTCCTCGATCCGCTGGACCAGATGCTTCTGGACGAGCGTCGGCAGCTCCGTGGGAACGTGCGGGGCGATGTCGGGCGGTGCGAGCGCCGTGACGGCACTCTCGACGAAGAGATACCCGACGACGGAGGCCGGCTCGATCACCGAACGCTGAGTCCCGCTGAGTGCGTCCAGACGGGAGGCGATCAGGGCCTGGACGGTCGGCGGTACGTGGAGCTCGGAGATCTCGCCCGTGGGAACCCACTCTCCGTTCCGCCGCTCGAGCAGGCCTTCGTCGGTCAGCATGGTCAGAAGCTGCTCTGCGTACAGCGGGTTGCCCTCCGCCGCGCCGACGATGCGCTCGAGCGTCTCCGCGTGGAGCGTGCCGCCTCCCAGGAGGCTCTCCACCATCGCCTTGCTCGCGTCGCCGTCGAGGGCGGGCAGCTCGACCACGGTGTTGCCCTCCGTTGCGCTCCACTCCGGGTCGCGGTCTGCGAGGTCCGGCCGCGCCGTGCACACGACGAGGACGGGAGCGTCGTCGATTGCGGCGAGGTGTCGCAGCAGCTCGCGCAGCGTCGGCTCGGCGAGATGGATGTCCTGGATGACGAGAACGACCGGGCGCTCCCGCGCGCGCGTCGTGAGCAACCGACGAACGCCCCAGAAGAGCTCCTCGACCGGGAACGGCTCTTCGCCGAGACCGACCATGGCGGCGATCCGCTGTGCCACGTCGTCACCGGCCTCGCCGACGACCGAGCGGAGCTTCGTCCGCGCGTCGTCCAGGGTGTCGTCGTCGACGATCCCGGCCTCGCTCTTGAGTGCCTCGGCGAGCGGCCAGAAGGTGATCCCGTCGCCGTAGGGCAGACAGCGGCCCTCGAGCGTGAGGGCGTCGGCGCCGAGCCGTCGAGCGAACTCCTGCGTGAGGCGCGTCTTGCCCACCCCGGCGTCCGCGACGATCGTGACGAGCCGGCACGCGCTCGCCGCGCGTGCCTCTCCGAAGACCTCGGCGAGACGCGCGAGCTCGGCTTCGCGCCCGACGACCTGCGACTGGCGCGGTGCGGGAGCGACGGCTGCCTGGCGCACCCCGACCAGCCGGAACGCGGGCACCCGCTCGGCCTTGCCCTTCAGCTCGAGTGGCTCGACCTCCTCGACCTCGACGTTGTGCCTGACCAGCCGGTACGTCAGCTCGCCGAGCAGCACCTCCCGCTCGCCCGCCGCCTGCTCGAGGCGCGCTGCGACGTTGACGGCGTCGCCGGTGACGAGCCGCTGGCCGGTCGACGGGTCGCCGGCCACGACCTCGCCCGTGTTGACACCCGTGCGGTTGGCCAGCTGGACGCCGTAGTGGCGTTGGAGGTCGACGTTGATCCGCTCGAGTGCTCCCTGCATTCCCGCGGCGGCACGGACGGCGCGCAGGGCGTCGTCCTCGTGCAGGCGCGGGAGGCCGAAGACCGCCATTACGGCGTCGCCGATGAACTTCTCGATCACGCCACCGTGGCGCTCGAGCTCGGCGCGCATCGCGTCGAAGTAGCGCGTCATCACCTCGCGGAGGGCCTCCGAATCGAGCGCCTCGCCGAGGCTCGTCGAGCCCTTCAGGTCGGAGAAGACGATCGTCACGACCTTGCGCGTCTCCTGCGGCGGGGCGGCCTCTGCGAGCTGCGACCCGCAGGCCAGGCAGAAGCGCGCGATCTCGGGATTCTCGGTGCCGCAGGCCGAGCACGTCTTCATCGCCCGAGTGTACGAACCTCGTCGCCACGAGTCCGCATCTGCAGAATGGGTCCGTGGCAGGCACCTCCTACGAGGAGCTCGTCTCGTATGCAGCCGAGCTCGAACGGCACGACGGGGAGGTCGCGGAGGAGCTCGCCACGCTCGCGGACGTCGCCGAGCGCGCCGCCTCGCTGCGAGCACGGGCCGCCGAGATCCGCGACACGTTCGAACGGCTTCCACACGAACTCGACGACCTGTCGAGGAGGGAGCGCGCCGCGCGGGCAGACGTCGCCGCAGCCGATGGGGAGCTCCGCCGCGCCGAGGACCGGGTCGCGGCGCTCTCGCGCGCGCGCCGGCGCAAGCAGGACGAGCTCGACCGAGCCGAGCGCGAGGCGTCCACGGCGCGTGACCTGCGCGACGACAGCCATGCGGAGGTCGAGCGGCTCCGGGAGCGCGCCGAGACGCTGCGCGACGCCGCGGACGGGCTCCGTACGGAAGCCGAGACGCTCTCGCGCCAGGCGAAGGCGATCGCCGAGGAGCTCGTCCGGATCCGCCGGCTTCCGGACGCTCCCGGCCTGCGGCCCGGGGACGCACTCACGGAGCTCGAGGAGTGGGGCCTCCTCGTCCGTTCCGCGGTGCTCGTCGCGCGCGGCACGCTGGAGGCCGAGCGGGAGCGGATCGTGGTCGAGGCGAATGCGCTCGCGGCCGGTGCGCTCGGCGAGCCGCTGTCGGGAGCGAATGTCGCGCTCGTGCGCCGGCGCCTCGAGGAGCTCGCTTCGCTCTAGGGGAAGTGGCCGTCGCCGGGGCTGCGGTCGAGCGCGCCGCCCTCGCGACAGCTCAGCGGAAGCGCGTAGGCCGCGCGGATCACGCTTCGTTCGGCGAGCCGGTCGTCGTACTGGCGAGCGATCAGCGAGCGCGCCTTCGACTCGCCGAGGCCGAAGCGAACGCCGAGCGGCGCAGCAGCCTGGAGGGCGAGGCACTCCGTGACGCCCTCCCGGCGTTCGCCGCCGAGGTGGATCGCCTCGTGGGCGAGCACGACGAGCGCCTCGCCCTGCCGTTCTTCCGCCGTGCCGTGCGCCACGAGGTCGCGGAGCGCGCGGCAGATGCTCGGGTCGAGGTAGGCGATCCCGGCCTGCGGGAACGCGATCCCTAGCGTGTCGCTCCCCGCGCCCGTGAAGTCGTACTGCTCGTCGCAGCGGAGCGTCACGGGTCGGCCGGCGATCCGCGCGGCCTCGGACGTGAACCGGGCGACGAGGCTCGCTCGCTCCTCCTTCGGAACGGCCTGCCAGGTCGCGGCGCGGTCCGTGTGCGCCGCCAGGGCGAAGAGGACGACGACGGCGAGTGCGGCTGCAGCGCGAAGGAGCCAGCGACTCCGCGGAGGCTCGGCCCGGGCCGGAGGGGGCACCCAGTGGACGCCCTCCTCGTCCTCGACGAACTCTCCGAAGCCGAGGTCCGCGTCCTCGGGCCCCGGCGGTGTCCGGCGGCGGGCCGGGCGTCTCGGCTCGGTGCGGCCGCGGAGGACGAACTCGACCTCCGTCGCGAGCAGGACAACGAACGGCAGCCAGAACGGCAGCAACTCCTGCAGCGCGTCGACGAACAGCCACGCGAGCACGAACACGAGCGCGGCCAGCCGCACGACGAGCTGCACGCGGCCGCGTTCGATCACGCCGCAACGGTACGTCCTGCGCGGCCGGTTAGAGTCGCGCGCGTGACGGCGACCGTGATGGATGGGAAGGCCCTCGCGACCGAGATCCGGGCTGACGTCGCCAGTGAGGTGGCGGAGCTCGGGCACGTGGGCCTCGCAACGGTCCTCGTCGGGGACGATCCGGCCTCGCACGTCTATATCTCGCTCAAGCAGAAGGCTGCCGCGGAGGCCGGGATCGACGCGCGGGATCTGCGTCTGCCTGCGGATGCCTCCGAGGAGGACGTCCTCACGCTCGTGGAGGCCCTCGACGAGGACGACGCGGTCGACGGGATCCTCGTCCAGCTGCCGCTGCCGAGCCAGATCGACGAGGCGCGCGTCACGCACGCCGTGTCGCCGGCGAAGGACGTCGACGGGATCCACCCCGTCAACGCCGGGCATCTCTATCTCGGCACGCCGCTGCACGTCCCCGCGACGCCCGCCGGGTGCATGGAGCTGCTTGCCGCCTATGGCGTCGACCCGGCCGGGAAGGACGCGGTCGTGATCGGGCGCAGCGAGATCGTCGGGCGACCCGTCTCGATGCTGCTCCTGCAGGCGAACGCGACGGTGACGATGTGCCATTCGAAGACCGCCGACCTCGCCGGGGAGGTGCGCCGTGCGGACATCGTGGTGGCGGCTGTGGGCGTTCCCGGGATCGTCACGCCCGCGATGGTGAAGCCCGGCGCGGCGGTGATCGACGTCGGCCTGACACGCACCGACGACGGGATTCGAGGGGACGTCGATCCAGGGGTCGCGGACGTCGCCGGGTACCTGACGCCGATGCCCGGAGGCACCGGTCCGATGACGATCGCGCTGCTTCTGCGGAGCGCCGTGAAGGCCGCTCGCTACAGGCGCGGGATCCTTGCATACCCGACTTTCTGACGATACGTTGTCCGGCGTTCTGGTACCTGCGTCGGAAGGGTCGACGCTGTTTCAGGGAGGACGTTGTTGTCTGAGGTAGAGACGGGCACCGTCAAGTGGTTCTCGAACGAGAAGGGATTCGGCTTCATCGCACGTGAGAGCGGCGACGACGTCTTCGTCCACTACTCGGCGATCACGATGGACGGCTACAAGTCCCTGACGGAAGGCCAAAAGGTCGAGTTCGAGGTCGTACAGGGGCCGAAGGGCGCCCAGGCCGCGAACGTCACGGCCGCCGCATAGGGCTGGCCGGCATACGCTTCTCGGCGGGCCCGACGAGGGCCCGCCGGCGTTCTGGAAGGATTGCCCGACATGTCGATCTCACGCGATCAGGTGCTCCACGTCGCGCGGCTCGCGCACCTCGATCTCTCCGACGAGGAGGTCGAGCGGCTGACCGCGGAGCTGGGCGCGATCCTCGACGCCGTCTCCAAGGTGTCGGAGCTCGACCTCGACGACGTCCCGCCGACGTCGCATCCGCTCGCGATCGTGAACGCGTGGGCGGAGGACGTCCCGCACGAGTCGCTCGCCCTCGACGACGTCTTCGAGAACGCGCCCGCCCGCGAAGGGGACTCTTTCCGGGTCCCGCCGACGGGATGAGCGCCGTCGTCGACACTCTCCGGCTGACCGCCGAGGAGGCGATCGGCCTCGTCGAGCGGGGCGACGTCTCCGCGGCAGAGCTGCACGCGGCGTACTGCGACGCGATCGAGGAGCGGGACGGCGAGCTCCACGCCTACCTGCGGACCGTCGAGGAGGCGGATGGGACGAGCATCCCGATCGCGCTCAAGGACGTGATCTCGACGAAGGGCGTCGAGACGACGGCCGGCTCGAAGATCCTCTCCGGCTACGTCCCCGTGTTCGACGCGACCGTCGCCGCCCGCTGTCGCGCGGCCGGCCTGACGCTGCTCGGCAAGACCAACACCGACGAGTTCGCAATGGGCTCGTCGACCGAGAACTCTGCCTTCGGGCCGTCGCGGAACCCCTGGGACCCGTCCCTCGTCCCGGGCGGGTCGGGCGGCGGGACCGCGGCCGCCGTGACGGCGGGGCACGCGCCGTGGGGGCTCGGCTCCGACACGGGCGGCTCGATCAAGCAGCCTTCGGCTCTCTGCGGGAACGTCGGCCTCCGGCCGACGTACGGCACCGTCTCGCGCTACGGCGTCGTCGCGTTCGCGTCGAGCCTCGACCAGGTCGGGCCGGTCGCGAAGAACGTCCGCGACGTCGCGCTGCTCTACTCGATCATCGCCGGCCGCGATCCCGACGACTCGACGACCGTCGAGCTTCCAGGTCCTGTCGTGCTGCCCGAGGAGGACCGGCTCGACGGCCTCCGGATCGGCGTGCCGCGGCAGGCGACCGAGCTCGAGGCGATCGAGCCAGGCGTGCGTGCGTCGTTCGCCGCCGCGCTGACGCGGCTCGAGGAGCTCGGCGCCGAGGTGGGGGAATGCGAGCTCCCGCGCGCGTTCGACTACGGGATCGCGTGCTACTACCTCATCGCCCCGGCCGAGGCCTCGTCGAACCTCGCGCGCTACGACGGCGTGCGCTACGGCCCGCGCAGCGAGGGCGCGAAGTACCGCGAGATGGTGGAGCGGACCCGCGACGAAGGGTTCGGCGACGAGCCGAAGCGGCGGATCATGCTCGGGACGTACGCGCTCTCTGCCGGCTACTACGACGCGTACTACGGCCAGGCGCAGAAGGTGCGGACGCTGATCATGCGCGAGCACGCCGACGCCTTCGAGCGGTTCGACGTCCTGGCGACGCCGACGTCGCCGACCGTTGCGTTCCCGATCGGCCACAAGGCCGCCGATCCCCTTGCGATGTACGCCTGCGACCTCCTCACGATCCCCTCGTGCCTCGCCGGGCTGCCCGGTCTCAGCGTTCCCTGCGGATTCTCGGAGGGCCTGCCCGTCGGGCTCCAGCTGATCGGCCGGCAGCTGTCGGAGAACACCCTCTTCCGCGCGGGCCACGCGCTCGAGCGGTCGCTGGGCCTCGATCTCGTCCCGGAGCGCCTCCGTTGAGCTGGGAGCCGGTGATCGGGCTCGAGATCCACGTCCAGCTGAAGACGCGGACGAAGATGTTCTGCCGCTGCGCGGTGGGCTTCGGCGCGGGGGAGAACACGCAGACGTGCCCCGTGTGCCTCGGCTTCCCCGGGGCGCTGCCCGTGCCGAACCGCACGGCCATCGAGTGGGTCGTCAAGCTCGGCCTGGCGCTCGGCTGCGAGATCGCGCCGCGCGCCGTCTTCGCGCGGAAGAACTACTTCTACCCCGACCTGCCAAAGGGCTATCAGATATCCCAGTACGATCTACCATCTTGCATTAATGGCAAGATATTAGTCCCATTGCAAGATGGCGAACATGAGGTAGGGATTGTGCGCGCCCACCTCGAGGAGGACGCCGCGAAGAACGTCCACGTCGGCGGCCGGTCGGGGCGGATCGGCGGGGCCGACTACACGCTCGTCGACTACAACCGCGGCGGGACGCCGCTCGTCGAGATCGTCACCGCGCCGGACCTCCACTCGGCCGACGAGGCCAGGCGGTTCCTGCAGCTCCTCCGTCAGACCATCGTCGAGCTCGGAATCTCCGATGCAGAGATGGAGAAGGGCACGCTCCGCGTCGACGCCAACGTGTCGGTCAGGCCCGCCGGCTCGGACGAGCTCCGGACACGCACGGAGCTCAAGAACATGAACTCGTTCAACCACATCGGGCGCGGGATCGAGGCGGAGGTCGCGCGGCAGACAGAGGTTTGGGAATCCGGCGGCGCCGTCGAGCAGCACACCTACGACTTCGACGTCTCGACCGCCACGCTGACCGCGCGACGCGAGAAGGAGGAGGCCGACGACTACCGGTACTTCCCGGAGCCCGACCTCGTCCCTGTGGAGCCGCCGGCGGAGCTCGTCGAGCGCCTGCGCGCCGAGCTACCCGAACTGCCCGCGTCGAGGATCCGGCGGATCGCCGAGGAGCTCGACCACGAGCGCGCGCTCGTTCTCGTCGCGGGCGGGCTCGACCCGCTCTGGGAGGCGACGGTGGCGGCAGGCGCGGACGGAGTCGCCGCCGCAAACGTCGTCGCGAACCAGGTCGTAGGCGCGGGTGTCGACCCGGGCGCGGTGGACCCCGCAGAGCTCGCAAAGCTCGTCGGGGCGCGGGAG
>DASSVY010000050.1:0-2598 GCA_035705535.1 Gaiella sp.
CGGCGGTCAGACCGGCTTCTCTTCTCTCTTCCCCCCGCTAGCCGCTCCTCTCCCCAGCGGCTAGCCGCGCAGGTACGCGTCGTCCCCGCGGATCCAGTCCTCGCGACGCGGCGCGAACGCATCGAGGACGACGGAGTCCTCGAGCGCCTCGACCCGATGGGGCGCGTGCCCGGGGATCAGCAGGCTCTCTCCGGGACCGAGCACGGCCTCCTCGCCGGCCAGCCAGAAGCGAAGCCGACCGGAGACGACGGTGGCGATCTGCTCGTTCTCGTGCTCGTGCTCGGGAACGACCGCGCCGCTTGCGAGGATGATCCGCGCGAGCGTCATCGCGTCCCCGTTCAGCATCTGCCTGCCGATCTTGTCGTTGAGCTGCTCGACCGGGGCGGCGTCCCAGGCGAAGGCGTCCATGCGGTCGAGTCTATGTCCATGGGTCGGCGTTCCATAAGCTCCTCGCATGAAAGAGCGCTACTCGGTCGTCGACATCGACGAGGTCGAGGCCGCCGGCCCCGGTGGCCGGGTGCGGTTCCTGCGCCGCGCGGTGGGCGCGACTGCGTTCGGGTTCAACTGGTTCGAGCTCGGCCCGGGCTCGGAAGGTCCCGAGCACGACGAGACCCGCACGAAGCAGGAGGAGGTCATGATCGTCCTCTCCGGCAGCGGCACGCTGGAGATCGACGGCGAGGAGCTCCCGCTGTCGGCAAGGCGCGTCGTGCGGCTCGACCCCGAGGCGGTGCGGCAGGTGCGTGCCGGCGACGAGGGGATCACGTTCGTCTCGATCGGGTCACCGCGCGCCGAGCCGTACGTCGCGCGCGGCCCCTTCTGACCGGGGGCTCGAGTGATCGTCAGGCTCGTCCTCTGGCGGCTCGACGAGCGCACCCCGCCTGTCGAGGAGCTGCGCGACCGGCTCGACGAGCTCGAGCCGCTGACCCCGCCGAGCACCTTCCTGGTCAACGACGGAGCCGAGCAGATCGGGATGCTGGTCGTGGCGGAGGACGACGAGCCACCGCTTCCGCAGCTCGAGGCGCTGCGCGACCTCGTGGGGCGCGAGCCCGATCTCTACGAGGAGTACGAGGCGCTCGCCTGATCCTGCTCAGCGCCGCAGGAGGTTGCGCGCGAAGAAGCCGAGGTTCGCGGGCCGCTCCGCGAGCCTGCGCATGAGGTACGGGTACCACTCGGGACCGTACGGCGTCGCGACGAGCACCTTGAAGCCGCGACGCGCGAGGTCGAGCTGGAGGCCCGGGCGCACGCCGTAGAGCATCTGGAACTCGAATCGGTCCCGGCCGACTCCGTCCCGCTCGGCGAACGCGATGCACTGCCCGATCAGGGACTCGTCGTGCGTCGCGATCGCGGCGTACCCGCCGCCCGTGAGGGCGGCCTCGACGAGGCGTCGGTAGGCAGCGTCGACGTCCGCCTTCTCGCGGTACGCGATCTCGGGCGGCTCGAGGTAGGCGCCCTTGACGAAGCGCAGGTTCGGGCGAAGCGGAAGCAGGGCCTCGAGGTCGGCTTCGGTGCGGAAGAGGTAGGACTGGAGCACCGTGCCGACCCGTTCGTGCCCGGCCTCGCGCAGCCGCCGGTAGATGCGGAGCGTCGCGTCGAGCACGCTCGACTGCTCCATGTCGATCCGGACGAAGCTCTCGAGGCGCTCCGCGACCTGGACGACGCGCTCGACGTTCGAGTACGCGAGCTCCTCGTCGAGCTCCAGGCCGAGGTGGGTCAGCTTCAGCGCGACGTTGCATGGAAGCTGCTCGGCGTGGAGGCGCTCGAGGATCCGGCCGTACTCCTCCGCGACGGCCTCGGCCTCGGCGACGTCGCTGACGCTCTCGCCGAGGAGGGTCGTGTTCGTGTGGAGGCCCTGATCGGCCAGCCGCCGGAGCACGACGACGCACTCGTCGAGGGTCTCTCCGGCGACGAACCGTGCCGCGCCGAGCCGCATTCCGTACGTGCTCATGAACCGCCGCACGTGGCGGTCGTCGGCCGCGCGCAGGATGACGGAGCGGAGCGCCGCGTTCGACTTCTCCGAAACGCTCAAGCGTCGGCCGCCCCGAGCTCCTCGTCGAGCCACGCCTCGAGCGAGGCCTCCTCGGCGCGGTCGAGGTCGCGCAGGGGAGGGCGCACGTCCGGGCGGACCGGCACACCGCGCCGGCCCACCACTCGCTTGAGCGCGGCGTGTCGCGGGAACGACTCGACCTTCTGACGCAGCGCAGCGAGCCGTGCCGCACCCGCCTCCGTCGGGTCGCGGACGACCGACACGACGTCGGCGGGGAACGCGGAGGCGAGCGCCGAGACGGCGCCGACCGCGCCTGCCTCCCGGCCGAGGTGGATCAACGACTCGGGCCCGACGAAGACGTCGAAGCCGTCGAGGAGGTAGCGCTCGAAGGCCGTCCAGGGCGTGTCGGAGACTTTCATCCCGGTCACGTTCGCCGCTTCCTCGCGCAACCGCGAGAGCATCGACGGGTCGAACGCGTACCCCGCCGTCGCGGCGAACTCGTAGACGTAGAACGGGAGCGGTGCGCACGCCTCGGCGGCGGCGAGCAGGTGCGCGCGCTGCTCTCTGGGGTCGAGCTTGAAGTACGGCGGCCCGATCACGGCGACGGCGTCCGC
>DASSVY010000051.1:0-2873 GCA_035705535.1 Gaiella sp.
AAGCGCGTCCCGCAGATGGCGGATGCCGAGGAGGTCGTCGCTGCGGTCGAGCACCGCGACGGCGTCGTCCTCGCAGGCCTGGCGCTGAACGAGCGCGGCTACGAGCGCCTTCGCGACGCGGGCCTCGACGAGGTGCACTACGCGTTCGCCGCCACCGACGAGTTCAACCGCCGGAACGCCGGCGCAACGGTCGAGGAGGGCGCCGCCGCCGGCCTGCGCATCGTCGAGCGGGCGCGTGCCGACGAGATCCGCTCGACCGTGACGATCGGCGTCGCGTTCGGCTGCCCGTTCGAGGGCGCCGTCGATCCGGGCCGCGTCGCCGAGCTCGCGGGGCGCTTCGCCTCCGCCGAGGTGGACGAGATCATCGTCGCCGACACGGTCGGCGTCGGCGTGCCGCGCCAGGCGCGCGACCTCGTCGAGCGGATCCTGCCGCTCGGCCGCCCGGTCGGCGTCCACCTCCACAACACCCGCAACAACGGCTTTGCGAACGCGATCGCCGCCCTCGAGGCGGGCGCGACCGTCTTCGACGCGTCCGTCGGCGGCATCGGCGGCTGCCCGTTCGCGCCCCGCGCGACGGGGAACATCGCGACGGAGGACCTCGTCTACCTCCTGCACGGCGAAGGGGTCGAGACGGGCATCGAGCTCGAGGCGTTGATCGACGTTGCGACATGGCTCGAATCCATCCTCGGGCGCGAGCTCGAGGGGCAGGTCTACAAGGCCGGGACGTTCACACCCGTGGCCGGCGGCTGAGAGAGAAAGGACGGCGAGATGGCGTACAGGCTGGGGGTCGACGTCGGTGGCACGTTCACCGATCTCTTCCTCGTCTCCGAGGGCGACGGCGACGCGCAGTTCCGCGTCAAGACGCCGTCCACACCCGGCGATCCGTCGGAGGGCGTGCTCACGGGCGTCCGCCGGATCTGCGACGAGGCGGGGATCGGTGTCGGGGAGCTGCAGAACTTCCTGCACGGCACGACGGTCGCGACGAACGCGGTGCTCGAGTCCAAGGGAGCCCGGGTCGGGCTCATCACGACGCGCGGCTTCGGGCAGATCCTCCACCTCGCGCGCTCGCAGACGCCGGGACCGCTGGCGGGCTGGATCATCATGGTCAAGCCGGATCCCCCGGCGTCGCTCGCGGACACGCGCGAAGCGGTCGAGCGGCTCGACGCGCGCGGCAACGTCGTCGTGCCCGTCGACGAGGCGCAGGTCGAGGAGATCGTCCGCGACCTGGTGGACTCCGGGATCGAGTCGCTGACCATCGCGCTGATCAACGCGTACGTCAACCCGGAGCACGAGGAGCGGATCGGTGCGATCGTCGAGCGTCTCTACCCTGGCTTCCCGGTTACGCTCAGCTCGCACGTGCTGCCCGAGTTCCGCGAGTACGAGCGGGCGCTCACCGCGTGCATGAACTCGTACGTCCGGCCGAAGGTCGCCGACTACGTCGGGCGCCTGCAGTCCGAGCTCCGGTCGATCGGCGCGAAGGCGGACGTCAACATCCTGCGCTCGGACGCGGGGCTGATGACGACGCGCGAGGCGGAGCGAAACCCGATCTACGCCGTCCTCTCGGGGCCGTCCGGCGGTGTCGCGGGTGCGCTGTTCGTCGCCCGCAAGGCGGGGTTCGACGACATCCTCACGTTCGACATGGGCGGGACGTCGACCGATGTCGCGCTCTGCCAGAACGGCCAGCCGACGATCGGGCGTGAGACCGCCATCTCGCACTTCCGCATCCGTGTCCCGTCCGTCGACGTGCACACGGTCGGCGCGGGCGGCGGCTCGATCGCCCACGTTCCGGAGCTGACGAAGGCGCTGCGCGTCGGCCCCGAGTCGGCGGGCGCCGATCCCGGCCCGGCCGCCTATGGCCGCGGCGGGGAGCTCCCGACGGTCACCGATGCGAATGTCGTTCTCGGACATCTGCCGCCCCAGCTACTCGGCGGCGAGATGTCGCTCGACGTCGACGCGGCGCGCAGCGCCGTCCAGAAGGTCGCCGACGCGATGGGCCTCGCGTCCGTCGAGGAGGCGGCGGAGGGGATCCTCGCGATCGTCAACGAGAACATGGCGGGCGCGCTCCGGCTCGTCTCGGTGCAGCGCGGGCACGACCCGCGCGACTTCGCGCTCGTCGCCTACGGCGGTGCAGGTCCGCTGCATGCGAACGCCGTCGCGAAGCTGATGGGCTCGTTCCCGGTTCTCGTCCCTCCGGCACCCGGCCTGCTCTGCGCGATCGGCGACCTCGTGGCGGACTTCCGTGACGAGTTCGCCCAGACCTACATCCGCCTGCTCTCCGAGGCGGACTCGGAGGACGTCGCGCAGATCCTCGACGGGCTCGGCGGTCGCGCGGAGGGCTGGCTCGAAAGCGAGGGCATCGCCTCGGAGGCGCGGTCGATCACGTACACGGCCGACATGCGCTATCACGGTCAGGGCTACGAGATCCCCGTCTCGATCGACCCGGCCGAGATCCGCTCGGCCGGCGTCGGTGACCTCGAGGAGCGCTTCAACGGCCTCCACGAGCAGCTCTACGGGTTCCGCATGCCCGGCACCGCTGCGGAGATCGTGAACCTCCGCGCGGTCGGCTTCGGCGGTGTGCCGAAGCCGGAGCTCCCGGTCGGCGAGCCCGGAGAGGTCGATGCGTCGGACGCGGTCGTCGACAGGCATCAGGTCTGGTTCGACGGCGAGGAGCACGAGACGACGATCGTCGACCGGGCGAAGCTCAGGCCCCGGATGCGCTTCGACGGCCCGGCGATCGTCACTGAGTTCGACTCGACGACCGTCGTCCTCCCGGGCTACGCGGCCGAGGTGGACGTGAACTTCAACATCCTGATCACCCCGACGAGCTGAGAGGAGGCGAGCCGATGGCAACCACGACGAACGACGCGTTGCGG
>DASSVY010000052.1:0-6728 GCA_035705535.1 Gaiella sp.
CCCGCCGTAGGCGGGGATCGGGCGGCGGGGTTCCGCTTCTGCGGATTCCCGCTCGCGGGCTGGCTCGAGCGAAGCTCTTGCGGCCGCGAAGCGGGCGCCTTCAGGGGTGTGCCCCGCCGTAGGCGGGGATCGGGCGGCGGGGTTCCGCTTCTGCGGAAGCCCGCTCGCGGGCTGGTCACTGGTCGAGAGCGTCCAACCGCTGGCGGAGCTCGTGCCGTTGCTCCTCGAGGCCGCGCACCGAGAGCGCCAGCCGTCGTTCGCCGTCGGGAGTGAGCCGGAGGTGCGCGACGCGGAGGTCCTTCTCGGACCGCTCGCGCTGGATCAGGCCGGCCCGCTCCGCCCGGCCCACGAGCTCGGTCACGGTGCTCTGCGCGAGCTGCAGCCGCTCCGAGAGCTCGGTCACGGTCGACTGCTCGCTGCCGTTGGGCGCGCCCTTGATCATCAGGAGGAGCAGGTAGCGGCGCGGTGTGAGCCCCTCCTCCCGGGCGAGTTGCTCGCTCGTCCGGAGGAACGAGCGGATCGCGGCGCGGAAGGCCGCGATGCGGATCGCGTCGGTGGTCTCGAGCGTCGTCTCCGTGCTCATCGTGTGGGCCTGACTCTAAAGCGTTGCAGACGCCCTGCAGCGCGAGCCCTTCGCGTTCGTTCCCGCTCGGCCTAACCGGAACGCAACACGAGCGTCATGGAGCGTGAACGGCGCTTCAGCGTCTCCACACAAGTCCGGCGTTTTCTACGACACCATGGCAATCCAGACACCTATCGCACCCTCCCGCCGCGAGTGGGAGCGGGAAGAGATCACGTCCTGGCGGATCGAATGCCTCGAGGCCGCCGGTTACGACCCCGAGGCCTCGATCGTGATCGCGCTCGACCGGGACGTCGACCTCCACCGCGCGGTCTCGCTGCTCGAGCGGGGCTGCCCGCCCGACCTCGCGCTGCAGATCCTCTTCTAGGCGGCCGCGCGACCGCGGGCGACGGCGGCCGCGCGCAGCCGCGTCGCGTGCGAGCGCGTCAGCTGGCCACGATCCAGAATCCAGCTCCAGTTGCCCTTCGTCGTGCCGGGCCGGTTCATCCGTGCCTCGTTCCCGAGGCCGAGCACGTCCTGGACCGGGACGATCGCGAGCCCGGCGACCGACGACAGCGTGAGCTCCACGAGGCGCCAGGCGTCCTGTTCGCCGAACGCCCCCGCGAGCGTCTCCGTGTCGTGGGTGGACGTGTAGACGACCTGGTGCGGACGGTGGTTCTCGAGGCGGTGGGGGCTGTTTCGCCGGCCGGTGAACGCCCAGATCGTCACGGCCATGCCCGGGAAGCCGAGGGCGTCGCGGAGCTCACGGACGTCCGGCGTGATCACGCCGAGGTCCTCGGCGACGACCGGGAGGTCGCCGAGCTCCGCGCGCGCCGCGTCGAACACCGCCCGCCCTGGGCCCGGGCGCCATGCCCCACCGCGCGCGCTCTCCGAGCGTGCCGGGACGGCCCAGTACGCCGCGAAGCCGCGGAAGTGGTCGATCCGGAAGAGGTCGGCGAGCTCGAGCGCGCGGCGCATCCGGTCGATCCACCACCGGTATCCCGTCCGCGCGAGCGCGTCCCAGTCGTAGAGCGGGTTCCCCCAGAGCTGCCCGTTCGCGTTGAGCGCGTCCGGCGGCGCCCCGGCGACGGCCTCCTCGAGCGGGAGGAACAGCTCGGGGTGGGCAACGTGGTCGCAGCCTTTCGCGGCGACGTAGATCGGCAGGTCGCCGACCACGCGCACGCCCCGCTCGGCGGCGTACGCGCGGAGCGCGCCCCATTCCCGCGCGAACCGCACCTGCTCGTCGATCGCCCCCGCGCCCGCGAACTCCGCCCAGTCGGCGATCCAGGCGGCTTCTCTCGCACGGAACGCGCGCGCCTCGGCGGGACCGACGGGGGCCTCCGGGTCCGCGAGGAGCCCGTCCCAGCCGGCGAACGCGGACGCCGACGTATACGGCGATCCGAAGGCGTCGGGTGGCGTCAGCGGGAGCACCTGCCACCACGAGGCTCCCGCCTGCTGGAGCCAGTCGACGAACGCGTAGGCCTCCGGCCCGAGCCGGCCTCCCGGGAGGGACGTCGGGTGGAGTTGCACGCCGAGTGACCGCTGCAGTCGCACGCCGGAACTGTTTACCGTGCCGGGCATGCCCGGAGAGCGGATCGTGGTCTCCGAGGTCGCGCCGCAGGTGGACTGCGGACGCTGGCCGGCGAAGGCGTGCGTCGGCGACCGTGTCCGGGTCGCGGCGACGATCGTCCGCGACGGCCACGACCCGCTGCGCGCCGTCGTCCGTCACCGCCGCGGGCGCGCGCGCTGGCGCGAGGAGCCGCTGCGCTTCCTCGGGAACGACCGTTTCGCCGGGTCGTTCCCGGTCGACGCCGTCGGGCGCTGGCAGTTCGAGATCGAGGCGTGGGTCGACCGCCACGCGGCCTGGCTCGACGAGCACGACCGCAAGGTCGCCGCCGGGCAGACCGACCTCGCGGGCGAGCTCGCGGAGGGCCAGGCGCTGTTCGGGCCGGGCGATCTCGACGCCTGGCGTGCCGCCGCGGACGCGCTCGGGGGAGAGGACCGGCCGGGCGCCGCACGCAGCGGCCCGCTGCCGGTCGAGGTCGAGCGGGAGCGAGCGCGAGCAGGCGCGTGGTACGAGCTCTTCCCCCGCTCCTGGGGAGGCCTCCGCGGCGTCGCCGAGGTCGTGCCCGCGCTCGCCGAGCACGGCTTCGACGTCCTCTATCTCCCGCCGATCCACCCGATCGGCGTGACGAACCGCAAGGGGCGGAACAACACCGAGCGCGCCGCCCGAGGCGATGTGGGCAGTCCCTGGGCGATCGGCGCGGCGGAGGGCGGTCACGACGCGATCGACCCGGGGCTCGGGGACGAGGACGATCTCGGCGCCCTCGTCGAGACCCTCCGCGCCCACGGGATGGAGCTCGCGCTCGACCTGGCGCTGCAGGCCTCGCCCGACCATCCGTGGCTCGCGGAGCACCCCGAGTGGTTCCAGCACCGTCCCGACGGCTCGCTCAAGTACGCCGAGAACCCGCCGAAGCGCTACCAGGACATCCACAACTTCGACTGGGACACGAAGGACCAAAGAGGGCTTTGGGAGGCATTCCGCACGGTCGTGCTGCGTTGGTGCGTGGCCGGCGTCACCGTGTTCCGCGTCGACAACCCCCACACGAAGCCGATCCCGTTCTGGGAGTGGCTGATCGCGGAGGTGCGGAAGCGCCATCCCGAGACCGTGTTCCTCTCGGAGGCGTTCACACGGCCCGCGCTGACGACGCTCCTCGCGAAGGCCGGGTTCTCGCAGTCCTACACGTACTTCACCTGGAAGAACACGAAGCCCGAGCTCGTCGAGCTCGTCGAGCAGCTCCGCGAGTGGTCTCCGTACCTACGGCCGAACCTCTGGCCGAACACGCCGGACATCCTCCACGCGACGCTCCAGCAGGGCGGCCGGCCCGCATTCGAGTGCCGGCTCGTCCTCGCCGCGACGCTCTCCCCGAGCTACGGCATCTACTCGGGCTACGAGCGTTGCGAGAACGTCCCGGTGCGACCCGGCAGCGAGGAGTACCTCGACTCGGAGAAGTACGAGCTGCGAGAGCGGTCGCTCGACGGGCCGCTCCTGCCGCTCGTGACCAGGCTGAACGAGATCCGCCGTGCGCACCCGGCGCTCACCGACGCAGGGCTCGAGCGGCTCACGTGGCTCGAGACCGAGAGCGAGCACCTGCTCGGCTACGCGAAGGAGCTCGACGGCGACGTCGTGCTCGCGATCGTCAACCTCGACCCGTTCGCGATCCACGAGGGGGTCTGCGTCGTGCCGTGGGAGCTCGGGTTGCACGAGCCGTACGACGTCGTCGACGCGCTGACGGGCGAGAGCTACACCTGGCGCGCCCGGAACTACGTGCGGCTCGGGCCGGGCCGCTCTCACGTCCTGGTGCCGACTCGATGAGCAGCGCGGCGCCCGAGCGCAGCGGCAGCGAGCACTGGTTCGAGTCGCAGCCGGACTGGTTCAAGACCGCCGTCTTCTACGAGCTCCACACGCGGGCGTTCTTCGACTCCTCCGACGACGGCACCGGCGACTTCCGTGGTCTCCGCCAGAAGCTCGACTACCTCGAATGGCTCGGCGTCGACTGCATTTGGCTCTTGCCCTTCTATCCCTCGCCGTTGCGGGACGGCGGGTACGACGTCGCCGACTTCCTGAGCGTCGCGCCCGAGTTCGGCACGGTCGACGAGTTCGCGGCGTTCGTCGAGGCCGCGCACGAGCGGCGGATGCGGGTCATCGCCGACTTCGTGATGAACCACACCTCGAACGAGCACCCGTGGTTCCAGGAGTCGCGGCAGGGGCCCGACTCGCCGAAGGCCGACTGGTACGTGTGGTCGGACACCACGCACCGGTACGAGGACGCGAGGATCATCTTCGTCGACAGCGAGCAGTCGAACTGGACGTTCGATCCCGTCCGCGGCGCGTACTTCTGGCATCGCTTCTACCACCACCAACCGGACCTCAACTACGAGAACCCCGAGGTCGGCGACGCGATCATCGACGCCCTCCGGTTCTGGCTCGATCTCGGGCTCGACGGCTTCCGGCTCGACGCGGTGCCGTACCTCTTCGAGGAGGAGGGGACGAGCTCCGAGAACCTCCCGCGCACGCACGAGTTCCTCAAACGCGTGCGCGCCGAGGTCGACGCGTCGTACGCCGATCGCGTGCTCCTCGCAGAGGCGAACCAGTGGCCCGAGGACGTCGTCGACTACTTCGGCGACGGCGACGAGTGCCACATGGCGTTCCACTTCCCGGTGATGCCGCGGATGTTCATGGCGCTGCGCCGCGAGGAGGCACGGCCGATGGTCGAGATCCTCGATCGCACACCGCCGATCCCGGACAACTGCCAGTGGGGCCTCTTTCTCCGGAACCACGACGAGCTGACGCTCGAGATGGTCACGGACGAGGAGCGGGACTACATGTACGCGGAGTACGCGAACGACCCGCGGATGAAGCTCAACCTCGGCATTCGACGCAGGCTCGCGCCGTTGCTGGACGGCGGTCGCGACGAGATCGAGCTGATGCACGCGATCCTCTTCTCGCTGCCGGGGACGCCGGTGCTCTATTACGGCGACGAGATCGGGATGGGCGACAACGTCTACCTCGGCGACCGCGACGGGGTCCGCACGCCGATGCAGTGGACCGGCGACCGGAACGGCGGGTTCTCGCGCGCGGACTTCGCCCAGCTGTATCTGCCCCCGCTGATGGACCCGGTCTTCGGGTTCCAGGCCGTCAACGTCGAGGCGCAGCTTCGCTCGCCCACGTCGCTGCTCCGCTGGCTCCAGCGCTTCGTGGCGCTCCGGAAACAGCATCCCGTCTTCGGCCTCGGCACGTACGAGACCCTCGAGACGTCCAATTCGCGCGTGTTCGCGCACGTGCGCAGCCACGAACAGGACATCGTCCTCTGCGTCCACAACCTCGCCCGCTCGGCGCAGGCGGCCGAGCTCGACCTCTCCCGCTACGAAGGGCGCACGCCGGTCGAGATGACGGGCGGCACGCCGTTCCCGGCGATCGGTTCGCTCCCGTACCTCCTCACGTTCGGCCCGCGAGGTTTCTTCTGGTTCAGGCTGTTCGAGGATGTCCCCGATGCCTAGTCCGCCCGTCCCCACGAACGAGGAGCTCCTCGCGTTGATCCAGGGCGCGCGGTGGTTCGGTGCCAAGGGCAAGGCGCTCGACAGCGCCGAGATCGTCGATCGCCCGGTCGAGGACTCGGTTGTCACCCTCGCGATCGTCGAGGTGCGCTTCTCCACGGGGACGCACGAGCACTACCTCGTCGACATCGCGGCGGACGGCGCGGTCGACGCGCTCGAGCGCCCCGAGGTGGCGACCCGGCTCGCCGCGCTCGCAGGCATCGAGAGCGAGGGCGCGAGCGTGCGGTCGCTCGGCGTCGAGCAGTCGAACACGTCGGTGATGCTCGACGAGCTCCACATGGTCAAGCTCTACCGTCGGCTCGAGGCGGGCCCAAACCCCGAGATCGAGATGCTGCGCGTGCTGGGCGAGGAGGGCTTCACCAACGCCCCCCGCCTCGAGGGCGCGCTCGAGACCCCCGGTCCGCCCGTCGAGACGTCGCTCGTCTCGGTCACCGAGCGCGTCTCGGCCGAGGGCGGCGGCTGGGAGCTGACCGTCGACTCGCTCTCGGACGACCCGTCGTGGCTGCCCGAGCGCGCCTGGCGACTCGGCGAGGTGACCGCCGGCATGCACGGGGCGCTCGCGGCCCGCGAGGACGATCCGGCTTTCGCGCCGGAGGAGCCGAGCTCCGAGTCGCTCGCGCTCTTCGCCGCGGCGATCGACGAGGAGATCTCCGCAACGTTCGGCGGGCTCCCGGAGGACGACGCGCTCGGCGCCGTCGCGCACCGTGCGGAGGATCTCCGAGACCTCGTCCACGAGCTCGCCGCCGTGGGGCCGGCGGGCCTCGCGATCCGGACCCACGGCGACTACCACCTCGGCCAGGTCCTGTGGTCGACCGACGCCGACTGGGTGGTCATCGACTTCGAGGGCGAGCCGGCCCGCTCGCTGCCGGAGCGCCGTCGCAAACGGTCACCCCTCCGCGATCTCGCCGGCATGACCCGCTCGTTCTCGTACGCCGCGGATGCGTCGCTCCTGCTGTGGGGCGTCGAGGCGCCGCCGGGCTGGGTCGAGGCCTGCCGCGAGGCGTTCGTCGAGGGCTATCTCGCCTGCGCCGACGAGCGGCTCCTGCCGCCG
>DASSVY010000053.1:0-2010 GCA_035705535.1 Gaiella sp.
ACCGCGAGCCCGAGCCCCACGCCGTCGTTCTGCCCCGCGTCCCCGAGGCGCTGGAACGGCTTGAAGAGCCGGCTCCGCTCCTCGGCTGCGACACCGGGGCCGCGGTCGACCACCCGGATGTCGACGGCCCCGTCGACGACGCCGGCCAGGACCGACGGCGGCTTTCCCGGCGGCGAGAAGCGGATCGCGTTCGCGATCACGTTCGCGAGCGCACGCTCGAGCAGCCCGCGGTCGGCGAGGACGCGGGGCAGCGTCTCGTCCACGTCGAGCCGCACGGCGCCGTTCGGCGCGCCGAGGCTGGTGAGCGCCGCCGGGAGCACCTCGTCCAGCGCGACCGGCGTCGCCGCGACGTCGAGCGCTCCCGTCTGCAGCCGGCTCATGTCGAGGAGATTGCCGACGAGCGCGTCGAGCCGGTCGGTCTCCTCCTCGATCGTGGCGAGGAACTCTTCGCGCGCCTTGACCGGCCATTCGACGTCGCGCTGACGGAGGCTCGAGGCGGAGGCCTTGATCGCGGCGAGCGGCGTCCGTAGGTCGTGCGAGACGGCGGCGAGAAGCGCGGAGCGCAGCTCGTTCGCCGCGGACAGCGCACCCGCCTCGCGTGCCTCCGCCTGGAGCTCGCCGAGCTCGACGGACGCGGCGAGCTCGCGCGCGAACGCGTCGAGCACGCGCTGGTTCTCGCTGCGGAGCGGCGTTCCGGCGATCGCCAGGACATGAGCCGGATCGAGGTCGATCGTCATCGCAGCGGCGCCCGGGTCTCCAGGGACGCGGCTCCCTGCGCCTGCGTCGACCCGCCAACCGTCGTCCGACCGGTGGAGGACGGCGGCGCCCTCCAGGCCGAGCACGCGGACGAGCGTGTCGAGAGTCGTCGCGGCCGGGGCCGAGCCGGCGAGCCGCGCGAGCGCCTCCGCCTCCGCCCATGCGCGCCGCCCCTCGACGGCGCGCCGCGCGGCGAGCGAGACGAAGCCGCTCATCGCCGCGGCGACCGTGAGGAAGACGGCGAGCGCCAGGAGATGCTCGGTCGAGCCGATCGTGAGCGTGTGGAGGGGAGGGACGAAGTACCAGTTGACGACGAGGTTCCCGGCCACCGCCGCCGTGAGCGCGGGCCAGAGGCCCCCGAGTGCCGAGACGGCGACGACGAGCAGGAGGTAGAGGAGCATGACGGTCGAGACGCCGAGGTCGCCGCGGACCTGGGTGAGGATCCAGGTCAGCAGAGGCAGAGCGACCATGGTCAGGCCGAAACCGAGGAGGACGCGCCTCCGGGGTAGCGCGGCGGGGCGGCGGGTCCGGGGCACGACGTACGCGTCCTCGGAGCGGCCCTCCGGGTGGCTGATCACGTGGACGTCGATCCCGACCCCCGACCCACGGATGACGCGTCCGATCACCGAGCCTCGGGTGAGGCGCTGCCAGCTCGAGCGGCGGCTCGCGCCCATCACGATCTGCGTCACGTTCAGGGACCGCGCGGCGTCGAGCAGCGCCTCCGCGACATCGGCCCCGGCGATCTCGTGGTAGGTGCCGCCCAGCTCGTCGACGAGCAGGCGCTGCCGTTCGAGCAGCGCCGCCGAGGGGCCGGCGAGCCCGTCCTGCGGGATGACGTGGACGGCCACGAGCTCGCCCTTCGTGCGCTGCGCGATGCGTGCCGCTCGCCGGACGAGCCGTTCGCCGTCGGCGGAGCCGGTGAGCGCGACGAGGATCCGCTCGCGCGTCTCCCACGGCTCCTCGATGCCGTGGCGGGCCCGGTAGTCCGCCAGCGCCTCGTCCACGCGGTCGGCGAGCCACGCGAGTGCGAGCTCGCGCAGGGCCGAGAGGTTCCCCGGGCGGAAGTAGTTTGCGAGCGCGGTGTCGATGCGCTCCGGCGGGTAGACGTCGCCGCGGGCGAGCCTGTTCCGAAGCGCCGTCGGCGTGAGGTCGACCAGCTGGAGCTCGTCGGCGCGGCGCACGACCTCGTCGGGGATCGTCTCCCGCTGGGGCACGCCGGTGATCTGCTCGACGACGTCGTTGAGCGACTCGAGG
>DASSVY010000054.1:0-10856 GCA_035705535.1 Gaiella sp.
GGTGACGCCCTCGAAGACGTGCACGGGGATCGAGTAGCGGCCGATCCGCTTGATCACGTCGAGGTCGATCTTGCGGCGGTCGACGCGGATCTTGCGCGTCCGCCAGAGCTCCTCGGCGATGTCGGTCGGCGTCACGGAGCCGAACAGCGCACCGGTCGGCCCGGCCTTCACCTCGAAGCGGAGGACGGTCTTCGTCAGGGTCGACGCGATCTCCTCGGCGTGCTCGGCGGTGCGTGCCTCGTGGCGCGCCCGCTCCGCCTCGACGCGCCGGAGCTCGGCGACACGCCCCGCGGTGGCGACCTCGGCCAGGTGCCGGGGCAGCAGGTAGTTGCGCGCATACCCGCGCTTCACGTCTACGACCTCGCCCTTCAGGCCGAGCTTCTCGACGTCGCGGGTCAGGATGACCTCCATCACTGCCCCTGGACGTACGGCAGGAGGGCCATCTCGCGGGCACGCTTCACTGCGCCCGCGACCTGCCGCTGGTGGCGGCGGCACGCGCCCGTGATGCGGCGGTTGCGGATCTTGCCCTTCTCGGAGATGTAGCGCCGCAGCTGGTTGACGTTCTTGTAGTCCACCTCCTGCACCTTGTCCTTGCAGAAGTGGCAGCTCTTGCGGCGGCCACCGGTTGCCCCGGGGCCCGGGCGCTTGCGCGTCTGGGTCTTCGCAGCCATGTGGCTCGCCTCCTAGAAGGGGATGTCGTCGTCGGTCGGGGACGTCGGGAAGTCGCCGGCGGGCGTCGCGGTGGCCTCGGCCGGGATGTAGCCGCCGCCCCCTTCGCCGTCGCCACGACCGCCCAGGAACTGGACGGTGTCCGCGACGATGTCGACCGCCTGGCGCTTGTTGCCCTCCGGCGTCTCCCACTCACGCCACTCGAGGCGCCCGTCGACCGCCACCGGGCGGCCCTTGGCGAGGTACTGCGCGCAGCGCTCGCCCTGGTTCCCCCAGACGGTGATGTCGAAGTAGTTCGGCTTGTCGACCCACTGGCCCGTCTCGTCCTTGCGTCGCGTGTTGACGGCGAGCCGCAGGTTGCAGACGGCGGTCCCCGACGGCGTGTGCCGGAGCTCTGGATCCCTCGTCAGGTTGCCGACGAGGACGACGCGGTTGATGGCGGCCATCGCTTACTCCTCCTCCGGGGCGTCCACGGGCTGTGCCGGTGCATCGTCGCCGATCGCGACGCCCGCCGCTACTGGCTCGGCGGGACCCCCCTCGGGGCGACGTGTCGCCATGTGACGGAGCACGTCGTCGTCGATCTTCAACACGCGGCCGAGCTCGTCGAGGGTCTCCGGCGTCGCGGAGAGGGTCAGCAGGTGGTAGATCCCGTCGTCCTTCTTGTCGATGGGGTACGCGAGCTTGCGCCGGCCCCACGGGTCGTGGCGCTCGAACGTCCCCCCACCCTGCTCGACGAGCGTCTTCACACGCTCGACGATCTCGGTCTGCTTCTCGTCCGACAGCTCGGGGTCGAGCAGCAGCAGAACTTCGTACTCGGTCACGCGTTCCCTGTCTCCTTCCTTCGGTCTGAGTCGGCCCCACCGGTGGGTGCGGCGCCCGGGAGCGGCGTCGCTCGGCGTGGCAGGAAGCCGCGGAAGGGTAGCAGCGCCGGAGCGACCGACTACCATGGCCCCGTGCGCAGGCTGATCGGCTGGACCGCAGGGGTCGTCGGGATCGCAGCCCTGGCGCGGATGCTCGCCCGGCGGCGGCGCGCGCCGCTGCCGGTAGCAGCGCCTCCGGTGGACGACCATGCCGAGGCGCTCCGCCGGAAGCTCGAC
Organism: Gaiella sp.; assembly: GCA_035705535.1. Lineage (GTDB taxonomy): Bacteria > Actinomycetota > Thermoleophilia > Gaiellales > Gaiellaceae > Gaiella. The sequence continues at coordinate 1,767 of DASSVY010000054.1, forward strand.
GAGAGCCGTGCCGCCGAGACGACGAGCACCGCGACACCGGCGGAGCCCGCGGACGAGGCGTCCCGCGAGTCGCTCGAGGACCGGCGTGCCCGCGTCCACGCGAAGGCGCAGGAGGCGATCGACGCGATGCAGGAGCCGCTCGAGTGAGCGACGACCTCGGCGAGGCGATCGACCGCTTGTCGGAGCAGGTCACGGCGCTCCAGGCCGACGTCCGCGCCCTCGACCGCCGCTCGTCCCTTCCACCCCCCTCGTCCTTGCAGCCCGACCCGGTGCCGCCGGGCGCGCACGCCTGGCTCGGCGAGCTCGAGACGCCAATTCGGCGGAGGCCGCAGGTGCCGCGAGTCCTGCTCGAGGGCCTGTTCCTCGCTGCCGTCGCTGCCGCCGCCGCGATCGCCGAGCTCGACGCCGTCGCGATCGCCGGCGTGATGATCGGCGCCTGGGTGCTCGTGGCGCTGATCGAGTGGGCCGCCTCGCGCGCGGAGCGTGAGCCCGCGCTCCCCCTCTACGCCGCCGGGCCGCCCGAGCCTGCCCGCGCCGACCCGGCGTGGTTCGCACCGCCGGTCGAGCACACCCTGCTCGACTCGAGCGGCGACGATCCGGTCACGGCCGTCACGCGCCTCCCACCCGCCGCGCCGGAGGACGACCCCGAGGCGACCGTCGAGCAGCGCCCTGCCGTCTAGTGCCTGTTCGCAAGGCCGGAATCCGCAGGGGCGGATCCGGGCCACGCGGATCCTGAGTCGCTTCGCCCGCGGGACCCCACCGTAGGCTTCCTCGCCGGTGCTCTTCCCGACCGCCACCTTCGCGCTCTTCTTCCTCGTCGTCCTGCCGCTCTCGTGGTTGACGATGCCCTGGCCGCACCGCTGGCGGCCGTTCATCATCCTCGCGAGCTACGTCTTCTACAGCTGGTGGGACTGGCGCTTCGTCTTTCTCCTCGCCGGCTGCACCCTCTGGAACCAGCTCCTCGCGGTCCGCATCTGGCGGAGCACGGTGCAGGCGCAGAAGCGCGCGCTGCTGATCCTCGCGCTGGCCGGCGACCTGGGTCTGCTCGGGTACTTCAAGTACTACGACTTCTTCGTCTCCTCGGGCGACAACCTCGCCTCGTACGTCGGGATGGACCTCCCGCTCTCGCTGAAGGCGATCGTCCTGCCTGTCGGTGTCTCCTTCTTCACGTTCATGGCGATCAGCTACGTCGTCGACGCCTACCGCGGCGACTTCCAGCCGACGACGCTCGAGAAGTTCGCGGTGTACCTCTCGTTCTTCCCCCACCTCGTGGCGGGCCCGATCGTGCGACCGGGCGAGCTGATCCCGCAGATCGAGACCCCGCGCGACCCGCGCCGGGTCGACACGAGCCGCGCCTTCTACCTCATCGCGACTGGCCTCTTCAAGAAGGTCGTGATCGCCAACTACCTCGCCTCGTCGATCGTCGACCAGGTCTTCGCGACACCGGGGCAGCACTCGTCCCTCGAGATCCTGATCGCGGTCTACGCGTACGCCGTGCAGATCTACGCGGACTTCTCCGGCTACACCGACATCGCGATCGGGATCGCGTTGCTCCTCGGCTTCACGTTCCCCCAGAACTTCGACTCCCCGTACGCGGCGGTGTCGGTGCAGGACTTCTGGCGGCGCTGGCACATGACGCTGTCGCGCTGGCTCCGCGACTACGTCTACATCCCGCTCGGCGGAAATCGGGGCAGCCGGCTCCTCACGTACAGGAACCTGATGCTGACCATGCTCCTCGGCGGGCTCTGGCACGGCGCGGCGTGGACCTTCGTGATCTGGGGCGGGCTGCACGGGTCGGCGATGGCGTGGGAGCGGTGGCGGCGCGAGCGGCGCGGGCCGATCGAGCGCGCCGAGACCCGCTGGACGACCTGGCGGGCGCGGATCGTGACGTTCCACTTCGTCTGCTTCGCGTGGATCTTCTTCCGGGCGGACTCCTTCTCGGCCGCGTGGGACATGATCGAGGGCCTGTTCACGCGCTGGGGCGAGCCGTCCCCGCTCGTCACGAGCGGCGTGCTTCTCGCGATCGCCGTCGGGATCGGCTCGCAGTACCTGCCCGCGCGCATCCCGAGGCTCGTGATGGCGCGCTTCTCGCGGCTTCCCGTCCTCGGCCAGGCCACCGTCCTCGCGCTCGCGCTGATGCTCACGAGCGCGATGGGCCCTGAGGGCGTGGCACCCTTCATCTACTTCCAGTTCTGATGCCCGACGACGTGCCCCGGTCTCCCCTCCCGCCGCTCCCGCCCCTTCCGGAGGAGGAGACGAGGACGCTCGAGCAGGCTGCCGCTCCGCCGCCGCTTGCCCCACCGCGCGGGTCGAAGCCGCGTGCGCCGAAGGCCGACGACGGGCCGGCCCGCCGGTTGTGGAGCGCCGGCCACGCACTGATCGTGTGCGTGCTCGCGCTCGCGATCGGCGTCCTGCTCAACGCACCCGGCGCGCACAAGTCGGCCTTCAACAAGTCGGACGGCTGGCAGCGCGACGTCGCGCTCGCCGTCACCGGCCCGCTCGCCGGCGTGAGCCACGCGCTGCTCCTCGACCGGCCCCGCAAGGCCGTCCAGGCCGTGATGGGCCGCTCCGGAGAGGACGAGATCGATACGCAGATCGCGCTGCCGTCGACGCCTGTCCCCGTGCAGCAGGCACCGACGCAGCGACCGGGCTCCAACAAGCCCGGCGGCTCGAAGGCGGCCGCGAAGCCGCGGAAGGAGGCGTTCACGCCGAAGCGGAAGCTCAAGATCTGGATCGCAGGGGACTCGCTCGTGATCACCCCCGGCTACGCGATCATCCGGGCCGCCGGCGCGAGCCCCGTGATGCAGTCCGTCGGCGGCGTCGACGGACGCATCGCGACGGGGCTCACGCGACCCGACGTCTACAACTGGTTCGACGAGATCCGCACGCGGGTGAAGCAGCTCAAGCCGAAGGTCGTCGTCCTCGACTTCGGCGGGAACGACGACAAGGCGTACATGACCGGCTTGCCCGAAGGAGTCACGATCGACGACTTCGGCGGCTCGGTCTGGCGACGCGAGTATGCGCGGCGCGTCGGAGGCGTGATGGACGTGATCAACCGCGCCGGGGCCTTCGTGGTGTGGATCGGCCTGCCACAGACCCGCTCGCCCGATCAGACCGCCCGCTTCGACGTGGTCAACGCGGTCGTCGAGAAGCAGGCCCGCAAGCGGCCCGGCCGCGCGGCGTACATCGACACGTACCGGCTCTTCGCCGGCGACGACGGCGGGTACACGCAGTACATGCGGAACCTTTCGGGCGACCTCGTCCTCGTGCGTTCCGCGGACGGGGTGCACTTCGAGCGCGAGGGCGGCGACATCATCGCGCGCGAGGTGCTCAAGGAGCTCAACAAGCAGTTCGACCTGACGAGCTGGCGCAAGAAAGCGCAGTAGACGCAGGCGCCGGCGGCCGCCGCATAGATTTCGTCCCGTGCGGATCTGCCTGATGATCGAAGGGCAGGAGGGCGTCACCTGGGCGCAGTGGCTCGCGCTGGCGCAGGCGACCGAGGCCGCCGGGCTCGAGGGGCTCTTCCGCTCCGATCACTATCGCTCGATCGTGCGCGGCGAGCCCGCGGGTTCGCTCGACGCCTGGGCGACGTTGGCGGCGCTCGCAGCCCGGACGGAGCGAATCAGGCTCGGGACGATGGTCTCGCCGGTGACGTTCCGGCCGGCCTCGGTGCTCGCGAAGAACGTCGTGACCGTCGACCACGTCTCCGGCGGCCGCGTCGAGCTCGGGATCGGCGCGGGCTGGTACGAGCTGGAGCACGAGACGTACGGGTTCCCGTTCCGGACGGCGCGCGACCGGGTCGACGAGCTCGACCGGCAGCTCCACGAGATCACCCGCCAGTGGACGGAGGCCGACGACATCCAGCCGACGCCGGTGCAACAGCCGCGCCCGCCGATCATCGTCGGCGGCCGCGCGAAGCCGCGCACGGTCGCGCTAGCCGTCCGCTACGCGGACGAGTACAACACCGTCTCGCCCTCGGTCGACGAGGCCCGCGAGCGGCGTCAGAGGGTCGACGCTGCGGCACGCGAGGCCGGGCGCGAGCCGCTCCGCTTCTCGATGATGACCGGCTGCGTCGCCGGCCGGGACGCCGACGAGGTCGCAGAGCGGCTTGCCGCGATCGGCGCCGTCACCGACCGCCAGGCCGAGCCACCCCCGATCGCAGGGACGCTCGAGGAGGTCGTCGACCGGCTCCGGGAGTACGAGGCCGCCGGCGTCGAGCGCGCGATGCTGCAGCACCTGCACCACGAGGATCTCGAGATGGTCGCGCTCCTCGGCGAGGTCGCCGCCGCGCTGGATGGTTGACCGGAAATTGGCGTGAAGTCCGGGGGCGTCCCAGACCAAGCCGGGCGGCGTGATCGGCCACGGCGCGTACCGGTAGTACGTGTCGTGGACGAGCGCGTCGATCCGGCGCCGCGTCTGGGGCGCCATCCGGTTCGCGCTGATTTCCGGTCAGCCATCCGGGCTCGTAGCGGCCGCTAAGGGGGCGTCAAGATCCGGCGCGGCGGCGTACGAGTCGCGTCAAGACAGGCACTCACGCCGTTGCGCGAGCGGTACGACGAGGGCATGCGAGATCTCGTGTTCGTTGCCCTCACACTCGGGTTCTTCGGCGCGGCGGCGGCGTTCGTCGCGGGCTGCGAGCGGATCGTCGGCCGGGTCACGGCCGGGGAGAGCGAGCGATGAGCCTCGAGAACGTCGTGGGCCTCGTGCTCGCGATCCTCGTCGTCGCCTACCTCGTCTGCGCGCTCCTGGCGCCGGAGCGGCTCGGCTGACCACGACGCCGTGAGCTGGCAGGCATGCGCTCAGGCGGCGTCCCTCCTCGCGCTCGTCGGCCTCTCGACGCCGCTGCTCGGCGCACACATCGCCCGGGTCTTCGGCGACGGCGCCGCTCCCGGCGACCGCGTCTTCCAACCGCTCGAGCGAACCCTGTACCGCCTGGGCGGGATCGACCCCGAACGGGAGCAGCCGTGGCGGGTCTATGCGTTGTCGGTGCTCGTGTTCAGCCTCGTCTCGGTCCTCGGCCTCTTCGTGCTCCAGCGCGTGCAGGGAGACCTCCCGCTGAACCCCACGCACGTCGGGGGCGTTGCGCCCGCTCTCGCCTTCAACACCGCGGTCAGCTTCGTGACGAACACGAACTGGCAGAGCTACGCCGGCGAGTCGACGATGAGCCACCTCACGCAGATGGCGGGCCTGACGGTTCAGAACTTCGTCTCCGCGGCCGTCGGGATCGCCGTCGCGATCGCCCTGGTGCGGGGCATCACGCGCCGGCGGAGCGAGACCATCGGGAACTTCTGGGTCGACCTGACGCGCTCGACAACGCGCATCCTCCTGCCGCTCGCGCTGGTTCTGGCCCTCGCGCTCGCCGGGCTCGGCGTCGTCCAGACGCTCCACGGACCCGCGACGGCGCACACCGTCGGCGGCGCGACCCAGGCGATCTTCCGCGGCCCAGTCGCGAGCCAGGAGGCGATCAAGGAGCTCGGCACGAACGGAGGCGGCCCCCTCAACGCGAACTCCGCGCATCCGTTCGAGAACCCGACCGGCCTCACGAACCTCCTCGAGATGTGGGCGCTGCTCGCGATCCCCTTCGCCCTCACGTTCGCCTTCGGCCGGCTCGTCGGCGACCGGCGGCAGGGCTGGGCGATCTTCGTCGCGATGCTCGTGCTCTGGGTCGGGTCGGCCGCGCTCGCGACCTGGGCGGAGGTCGACGGCAATCCGCAGGTGCACGCGCTAGGCGCAGCCGGAGCGAACATGGAAGGCAAGGAGGTGCGCTTCGGTGCGCCCGCGTCGGCCCTCTTTGCGGCCTCGACGACGGGCACCTCGACGGGCGCCGTCGACGCGGCGCACGACAGCTTCACGCCGCTCGGCGGCGCGGTGCCGCTCGTCAACATGATGCTCGGCGAGGTGAGCCCCGGCGGGGTCGGCTCCGGTCTCTACGGAATGCTGGTCTTCGCCCTGCTCGCAGTGTTCATCGCAGGGCTGATGGTCGGGCGGACGCCCGAGTACCTTGGCAAGAAGGTCCAGGCGGCGGAGATGAAGCTCGTCGTGCTCTATCTCCTCGCCGTGCCCGCGCTGATCCTCACGTTCACGGGGATCTCGGTGGTGCTCGATTCCGCGAGCGCCTCGACCCTCAACCCCGGCCCGCACGGCCTCTCCGAGATCGTCTACGCGTTCACCTCGGCCTCGAACAACAACGGCTCGGCGTTCGGCGGACTCGGCGCCAACACCGACTGGTTCGACACGACCCTCGGTCTCGCGATGCTCGGCGGGCGCTTCCTCTTGATCGTTCCGGCTCTCGCGCTCGCCGGCTCGCTGGCGCGGAAGCGGCACGTCCCTGCGACCGCCGGGACGTTGCCCACGGGGACACCTCTTTTCGCCGGCTTGCTCGTGGGCGTGGTGCTGATCGTCGTCGGCCTCACCTACTTCCCCGTCCTCTCCCTCGGCCCGATCCTGGAGCAGCTCGGCCGATGACGAGGAGCTCGAGCCTCTTCGATCCCTCGATTGCCGGCCCGGCCACGCTGCAAAGCCTGCGGAAGCTCGACCCGCGCCGCATGGCACGCAACCCGGTGATGTTCGTCGTCGAGCTTGGCAGCGCACTCGTCACGGTGCTCTTCGTCCGCGACCCCGGCGTCTTTGCCGGCCTGATCGCGCTGTGGCTCTGGTTCACCGTCCTCTTCGCGAACTTCGCCGAGGCGATGGCCGAGGGCCGCGGCAAGGCGCAGGCAGCCGCGCTCCGTCGAACACGGTCGGAGACGCTCGCGCACCGGCGCGGGCCGGGTGGCGAGCTCGCGGACGTGCCGAGCTCGGCGCTCCAGGCAGGCGACGAGGTCGTCGTCTCGGCCGGCGAGGTGATCCCCGGCGACGGGGACGTGATCGAGGGGATCGCCAGCGTCGACGAGTCCGCGATCACAGGGGAGTCGGCGCCCGTCATCCGCGAGTCGGGCGGCGACCGCTCCGCGGTGACGGGAGGAACGCGTGTGCTCTCGGACGAGATCGTCGTGCGTGTCACCTCGAAGCCGGGCGAGAGCTTCCTGGACCGGATGATCGCTCTCGTCGAGGGCGCGAGCCGCCAGAAGACGCCGAACGAGATCGCGCTCGACATCCTGCTCGCGGGGCTGACGATCGTCTTTCTCTTGTCTGTTGTCACACTCCAGCCGTTTGCCGTGTACTCGCGCGCGGAGCAGCCGGTGATCGTCCTGGTCGCGCTGCTCGTCTGCCTGATCCCGACGACGATCGGCGCCCTCCTCTCCGCCATCGGGATCGCCGGGATGGACCGGCTCGTGCAGCGGAACGTCCTCGCGCTGTCTGGTCGCGCCGTGGAGGCGGCCGGCGACTGCTCGACCCTGCTGCTCGACAAGACCGGGACGATCACGCTCGGGAACCGGCAGGCGACCGCGTTTCTGCCGCTGCCCGGGGTGGACGCCGGCGCGCTCGCCGACGCCGCGCAGCTCTCGAGCTTCGCGGACGAGACGCCCGAGGGACGGTCGATCGTCGTGCTCGCGAAGGAGCGCTACGGCCTCCGCGAGCGCGAGCTCGCCGGAGCGACGCTGATCCCGTTCAGCGCGCAGACGCGGATGAGCGGCGTCGAGCTCGACGGCCGTTCGCTCCGCAAGGGCGCCGGGGACGCCGTGCGCCGCTGGATCGAGGAGCAGGGCGGCGCCGTCCCGCAACCCCTCGGCGAGCTCGTCGACGGGATCGCCCGGGCCGGCGGCACGCCGCTCGTCGTCGCGGAGAACGGCACGGCGCTCGGCGTCGTGCAGCTGAAGGACGTCGTCAAGGAGGGGATCCGCGACCGGTTCGACCAGCTGCGGCGGATGGGCATCCGGACGGTGATGATCACGGGCGACAACCCGCTGACCGCGAAGGCGATCGCCGACGAGGCCGGGGTCGACGACTTCCTCGCCGAGGCGACGCCCGAGGACAAGCTGGCGCTGATCCGCCGCGAGCAGGCCGAGGGAGCGCTCGTGGCGATGACCGGCGACGGCACGAACGACGCGCCCGCGCTCGCCCAGGCCGACGTCGGCGTCGCGATGAACACCGGGACGCAGGCGGCCAAGGAGGCGGGGAACATGGTCGACCTCGACTCGAATCCGACCAAGCTCATCGACATCGTCGAGATCGGGAAGCAGCTGCTGATCACGCGCGGGTCGCTGACCACCTTCTCGATCGCAAATGACGTCGCGAAGTACTTCGCGATCATCCCCGCGATGTTCGCCGGCACGTTCCCGGCGCTCGACCGCCTCAACGTGATGGCCCTCGGTACGCCGCAGAGCGCGATCCTCTCGGCTGTGATCTTCAACGCGCTGGTCATCGTCGCGTTGATCCCGCTCGCTCTCCGCGGGGTCCGCTTCAGGGCTCTCTCCGCCGCCGCGATGCTGCGCCGGAACCTCCTCGTCTACGGGATCGGCGGGATCGTCGCGCCGTTCGTCGGGATCAAGCTGATCGACCTCGTGGTCACGGGTCTGGGGATCGTCCGATGACCGTCGTCCGGCGACAGCTCCTCCCCGCGCTCGTCGCGTTCCTCGCGCTGACGGTCCTCACGGGCATCGCCTATCCGCTCGTCGTCACCGGGATCGCCCAGGTCGCCTTTCCCGGGCGCGCGGACGGCTCGCTCGTCGAGCGGAACGGCGTCGTGGTCGGCTCGAGCCTGATCGGCCAGCGATTCGCGGGTCCGCGCTGGTTCCACTCCAGGCCGTCCTCGGCGGGCGACGGCTACGACGCGATGTCGAGCTCCGCCTCGAACCTCGGCCCGACGAACCCGACGCTGCGCCGGGTCGTGCGCGCGCGCGCCGTGTCGTACCGGCGCGACAACGGCCTGCCGGCGGGCGCTCCGGTCCCGCCCGACGCGGTGACCGGGTCCGGCTCCGGCCTCGACCCGCAGATCTCCGTGGCCAACGCGCGAATCCAGGCGACGCGCGTCGCACGCGCACGCGGCCTCTCGACGGCGGACGTCCTCGAGCTCGTCGCGATGCACACGGACGGGCGCCCGCTCGGGTTCCTCGGCGAGCCCGGCGTGAACGTCGTCGAGCTCGATCTCGCGCTCGACGGCGTCGCGCGCTAGCGGCACGCTGTGGGCATGGCGCGCGGAACGCTTCG
>DASSVY010000055.1:0-11904 GCA_035705535.1 Gaiella sp.
CAGGGCGACGAGGTCACGACCGGCCAGATCCCGTTCACGCCGCGCGCGAAGAAGGTGCTCGAGCTCGCGCTGCGCGAGGCCCTCTCTCTGGGCCACAACTACATCGGCACCGAGCACATCCTGCTCGGCCTCGTCCGCGAGAACGAGGGCGTCGCCGCCAGGATCCTGCTCGACTTCGACGCGCACGCGGAGAAGATCCGCACCGAGATCATCCGCATGCTCTCCGGCCCGGGCCGCCGCCAGTCGGGCCAGGCGGGCGCAGCCGGCCAGGGCGAGAAGGCGAAGAACTCGAAGCTGCTCGACCAGTTCGGGCGCAACCTCACCAAGCAGGCGACCGAGGGCAAGCTCGACCCGGTCGTCGGCCGCCAGCTCGAGATCGAGCGCGTGATGCAGATCCTCTCGCGCCGCCAGAAGAACAACCCCGTGCTGATCGGCGAGCCGGGAGTGGGGAAGACCGCCGTCGTCGAGGGGCTCGCCTCGCGGATTGCCTCGAACCAGGTGCCCGAGCTCCTGAAGAACAAGCAGATCTACACCCTCGACCTCGCGGCGCTCGTCGCGGGCTCGAAGTACCGGGGCGAGTTCGAGGAGCGCCTCAAGAAGGTGATGAAGGAGATCACCCAGCGCGGCGACATCATCCTGTTCATCGACGAGCTGCACAACCTCGTCGGCGCGGGCGCCGCCGAGGGCGCGATCGACGCAGCCTCGATCCTCAAGCCGGCGCTCGCACGCGGCGAGCTCCAGACGATCGGCGCGACGACGCTCGACGAGTACCGCAAGTACCTCGAGCGCGACGCAGCGCTCGAGCGCCGCTTCCAGCAGGTCCGCGTCGAGGAGCCCTCGATCGACGAGACCGTGCAGATCCTGCGCGGCCTCCGCGACCGCTACGAGGCCCATCACCGCGTGAAGATTTCCGACGACGCGCTCCGTGCGTCCGCCAGCCTTGCCGATCGCTACATCCAGGACCGGCACCTGCCCGACAAGGCGATCGATCTCATCGACGAGGCCGGCTCGCGCGTCCGGATCCGGACGATGTCCGCCCCGCCGCGCTACCGCGAGCTCGAGGAGGAGATCGAGACCGTCCGCTCCGACAAGGAGGCGGCGATCGAGGCCCAGGAGTTCGAGAAGGCCGCGTCGCTGCGCGACAAGGAGCGGAAGCTCTCGCAGAAGAAGAAGGAGCTCGAGGAGAACTGGCGCAACGAGGCCGACGACGAGCAGCCCGAGATCGGCGAGGACGAGATCGCCGACATCGTCTCGATGTGGACGGGCATCCCGGTGTTCAAGCTCACCGAGGCCGAGTCGCAGAAGCTCGTCCGCATGGAGGAGGAGCTCCACAAGCGCGTGATCGGCCAGGAGGCTGCGATCGTCGCCGTCTCGAAGGCGATCCGCCGCGCCCGTGCCGGGATCAAGGATCCGAAGCGTCCGACCGGCTCGTTCATCTTCCTCGGCCCCTCCGGCGTCGGGAAGACCGAGCTCGCGCGCACGCTCGCCGAGTTCCTGTTCGGCGACGAGGACGCGATGATCCAGGTCGACATGTCCGAGTACATGGAGAAGCACTCCGTGTCCCGGCTCGTCGGCTCGCCCCCGGGCTACGTCGGCTACGACGAGGGCGGCCAGCTGACCGAGGCGGTTCGGCGCAAGCCGTACTCCGTGCTGCTCCTCGACGAGATCGAGAAGGCGCACCCGGACGTGTTCAACATCCTCCTGCAGATCCTGGAGGACGGGAAGCTGACCGACGCCCAGGGGCGCAAGGTCGACTTCCGGAACACGATCGTGATCATGACCTCGAACATCGGGGCGGCGCAGATCTCGAAGAACCAGTCGCTCGGGTTCACGCTCGGCGACGAGCAGGGCCTCACCTACGAGGACATGAAGTCTCGCGTGATGGGGGAGCTCAAGAAGGTCTTCCGGCCCGAGCTGTTGAACCGGATCGACGAGATCATCGTCTTCCACAAGCTCGAGAAGGCCGAGATCCTGCAGATCGTCGACCTGATGATGAAGCGGCTCCGGGACCAGATGTCGGTGCACGGTGCGACGGTCGAGCTGACGCAGGAGGCGAAGGAGCTTCTCGTCGAGGAGGGCTACGACCCGGCGATGGGCGCGCGGCCGCTGCGCAGGGCGATCCAGCGCCTGATCGAGGATCCACTCGCCGACTTCGTGCTCGGCCGCGAGCTCACGGAGGGCTCGACGATCGTCGTCGACCGCCGCGAGGACCCGGGCCCGGACGAGCCGAAGGTCGAGATGCGGGTGATCGAGGGCGAGGCCCAGCCCGAGCCGGTCACGGTGCCTCCCGAGGCATCCGACGCCGAGGACGACGAGACGTCGGAGTAGAGCCCGGATGTCCGACTCGAAGTCGGACACCTGCGAAGTACGGAAAACCGCCCGCTCGGGGGCCACGCGACTTCGTACCGTGCTGCGCCATGGACGCGACCCAACATCGCGCGCGCTATCGCGACGCGCTCCCTCAGCTCCACCGTACGCCGTTTCTCACGGACGGCGGCATCGAGACGACGCTGATCTTCCACGAAGGCCACGACCTCCCGCACTTCGCGGCATACGACCTCCTCACACGCGCCGGCGGCGACGAGGCCCTCCGGCGCTACTTCGAGCCGTATGCCCGCCTGGCGGCCCGTCGGGGCATCGGGATCGTCCTCGAGACCGCCACCTGGCGGGCGAGCTCCGACTGGGCGGACCGGCTCGGGCACTCGCCGGCGCAGCTCGCGGACCTCAATCGGCAGGCCGTCGAAATCCTCGAGGACGTGCGCGCGGCTCACGAGACCGAGGGTGCCCCGGTCGTGATCTCCGGCTGCATCGGGCCCCGGGGTGACGGCTACGTCGTCGGGGACGCGATGACGGCGGAGGAGGCCGAGGCGTACCACGCGATCCAGATCGGGACGTTCGCGGAGACGGTGGCCGATCTCGTCACCGCGCTGACGATGACGTACGCCGACGAGGCGGTCGGAATCGTTCGCGCGGCACGGACCGTGGAGATGCCGGTGGTGATCTCGTTCACAGTCGAGACCGACGGCCGCCTGCCCAGCGGGCAGCCGTTGCGCGCCGCGGTCGAGGAGGTCGACGCAGTCACCGGAGGCTACGGCGCGTATTTCATGGTCAACTGCGCCCATCCGTCGCACTTCGACACCGTCCTCGAGCCCGGGTCGGCGTGGACCGACCGGGTCATGGGCCTCCGCGCAAACGCCTCCCGGCTGAGCCACGCGGAGCTCGACGAGGCCGAGGAGCTCGACATGGGGAACCCCGAGGAGCTCGCGCTCGAGTACCTCGCCCTCCGGGAACGCCTCCCCAGGCTCACGGTGCTGGGCGGGTGCTGCGGCACCGACGATCGCCACGTCGAGGCGATGTGCGCCGCCTGGCTCGACGAGACGGTCGCATGACGTCCCGTGGCCGCGGGCCTAGTCTCCCGTGATGGAGATCCGGCACGCACAACCGGCCGACTACGGCCGCGTCATCGCGCGTGTCAACACGTGGTGGGGAGGCCGCGAGATGGCGCCGATGCTGCCGCGGCTGTTCTTCGTCCACTTCGAGGGAACGAGCTACGTCGTCGACGGCGAGGACGGTCAGCTCGCGGCGTTCCTGATCGGCTTCCACTCGCAGTCCGAGCCGGGGGAGGCCTATGTCCACTTCGTCGGGATCGCGCCCGAGCGCCGCGGCGAGGGGCTCGGGAGGGCGCTCTACGAGCGCTTCTTCGAGGACGCGCTGGCGGACGGCCGCACGGTCGTGCGGTGCGTCACGTCCCCTGCGAACACCGGATCGGTCGCCTTCCACAAGGCCCTCGGGTTCGAGGTGGAGAAGGTCGCGAACGACTACGACGGACCCGGAGAGGACCGGGTGCTCTTCGTCAAGCGCCTGGCCTGAGGCCAGGCGTATCGCTCTTCGCCCGTGCCCGGCCCGTTCGTCTCTGTCGCGCGCAGATCGCGACGGCGCCTGCGCGGCGCGTTGCTGGTCGTGCTCGGCATCGTCGTGCTCGTTTGTGGGCTCGCTGCCTTCTTCGGCGCCGTCGCGCTCGCGGAGCGTGGAACGCTGCCGCGCGGGACGACGATCGGCGGCGTCGACGTGGGGGGAATCAGCGAGGCGGAGGCACGAGCGGTGCTCGAGCGGGCGGCGGCACGCCGGGTCGCGATGCCGATCCGGCTCGTCGGGCCGCACGGGCAGCTCACGACGACGGGTCGCTCGCTCGGGGCGACGCCACGAGTCGAAGCAGCCCTCGACGAGGCGCTCGACACCGGTCCCTTCGGCCGCGTGCTGGCGCGTGTCGGCCTGACCGACGGCCCGCAGCTCCCGCTCGGCTACCGGCTCGGGCCCGTGCGCGCGGCGACACTGGCGAACCGGATCGACGAGCGGTTCGGTGAGCCACCGAGCGACGCCGACGTGAAGGTGACGGACGACGGCGTGCAGGTCGTCTCGGGCCGCCCCGGGACGGCCGTCGATCGGAGTGCGCTCCGCCGCGCGCTCGTCCCGCTCCCGGCGAGCGTCACGCTCACGATCGGCCCTGCCGCTCCGGTGGTCAGCATGCGCGAGGCACGGGAGGCAGCGGTGAAGATCGAGCACCTCCTGGCGGCGCCACGGCGGATTCGCGCCGAGGACACCGAGGCGAGGCTGACGCCCCGACGCCTGCGCGCGCTGGTGCGGACGGAGCGCGCCGTCGGGACCCTGCGCGTCGTTCTCGACCCGGCGGGACTCGGGGCGTCGCTCCGCGTGCGGTTGGGCCGCTACGAGGTCCCGGCCAGGAAAGCGACGTTCGCCGTCGACGGGAAGAACGCGCGCGTCGTACCCTCGCACAACGGACGCGTGCTCGACCTCGAGCGGATCTCCCGGTCGCTCACGACGAACCTCGCGTCGACGACGCACAAGGCCCGCTTCGTCGCCGAGAAACCGACGTTCACGACCGGGCAGGCAGATGCGCTCGGCATCCACGAGTTGGTCTCCGAGTTCACGACGTTCTACCCGTGCTGCGCGCCCCGGGTGAGCAACATCCAGCGGGGCGCGGAGATCATGAACGGGACGATCGTTCGCCCGGGACAGCGCTTCTCGCTGAACGAGGTGCTCGGCAGGCGGACGACAAAGCGCGGCTTCGTGGAGGCGCCGCAGATCTTCAACGGGCGGCTCGAGGACGCCGTCGGCGGCGGAGTCAGCCAGATCGCCACGACGACGTACAACGCGGCCTTCTTCGCCGGGGTGCAGATCGTCACCCACCAGCCGCACGAGTTCTACATCTCGCGCTACCCGATGGGCCGCGAGGCGACGGTCTCCTGGGGCGGGCCGGAGCTGATCTGGAGGAACGACTGGCCCGCGGCGATCCTCGTCGAGGCCCACGCGGACGCCGACTCGATCACCGTGCGGCTCTACTCGACGCGCCTCGGACGCCGCGTCCGGACGACGACGGCCGAGCCGACCCAGTACGCGCCGCCGCGCACGATCACGGTCTCGAACCCGTCGCTTCCCGCCGGGACGACGAACGTCGTTCAGTCCGCAGGGCCGTCGGGATTCCTGATCAGCTACACGCGGAAGGTCTTCGAGGGCGCGAAGCTGCGGCGGAACGAGCGCTACACGTGGCGCTACAAGCCCGAGAACGAGGTCGTCGAGGTCGGGCCGACGAAGCCGCGCACCTCGGCCAAGCCGCCGCGCCTGCCGCCAAACAGCCGCTAGCCGCGCCCCGAGGCCGAGGGCCGCTGTAACTCGATCAGGGTCTCCGCCGCGTCGTGGTCGACCTGCAGGGTCGTGTGTCCGATCCCGAATCGTGCGCCGAGGACCTGCTCGATCTCCCGGCGCAGCCCGTGGCAGTCCTCGCCCCGGCCGACCAGGACGTGCGCCGCCAGCGCGTCGAAGCCGGACGTGATGCGCCACACGTGCAGGTCGTGCACGCTGGTCACCCCGGGCACCGCGACGATCGCCTCGGCCACCGCCTCCGCGTCGATCTCCGACGGCGTCGACTCCATGAGGATCGAGGTGGAGTCCCGTAGCACGCCCCATGCGCTCGCGACGATCAGCAACGCGATCCCGATCGACACGAGCGGGTCGACGAGCGTCCACCCCGTGGTGACGATCACGAGCGCGGCGACGATCACGGCGCACGAGCCGAGAAGGTCGGCGAACACGTGGCGGAGGGCCGCCTCGACGTTGAGGCTCTCCCTGCCCGACCGCATCAGGATCCAGGCCGCACACGCGTTCACGCCGAGCCCGAGGAGCGCGACGAGGAGCATCCAACCGCCGAGGATCTGGGGCGTGTCGTCGAACCGCTTGATCGCCTCCCAGACGATCCAACCGCTGATCAGCACGAGCGTGAGCCCGTTCACGAACGCGGCCAGGATCTCCGCCCGCTGGAGGCCGAAGCTGCGCGTCGGCGTGGACGGCCGGCGGGCCAGCGTCACGGCCGCGAGCGCCAGTGCGATCGCGATGTTGTCGGACAGCATGTGACCGGCGTCCGCGAGCAGGGCGAGGCTGTCCGTCCAGATGCCCCCGACGACTTCGACGACCGTGTACGCCAGCGTGAGGACGAGCACCCAGAGGAGCGCGCGCCGCGATGCGCTCCGGTGGTCGTGGGCATGAGCCCCGTGAGCGTGGTGCGACATCGGCACGACGGAGGATACGGCAGTGCGCAGTCGCCCAGGGTCTGGCATTGTTGCCCGATCCGACGACAGACGTCCGATGTGTCGTCTACCCTGTGCGTATGGCGAAGGTGGTGGTGCAGTTCACGTGCAGCGAGTGCGGCGCCACCGCGGGACGATGGCTGGGACGGTGCCCGGGCTGCGGCTCGTTCGGCACGCTCGTCGAAGAGTTGCACGGCGCCGACGGGCGTCCTGCGTCCGGCCGAGCCCGGACGCCCGAGCGTCTCGGAGATGTCCAGGTCGCCGAGGCGGCGCGCCTGCAGACGGGTGTCCTCGAGCTCGACCGGGTCCTCGGCGGCGGTCTTGTGCCGGCGTCACTCGTCCTCGTCGGCGGCGAGCCCGGTGTCGGCAAGTCGACGTTGCTGCTCTCCGCGCTCGGGGCGATCGCCCGCTCCGGGCGCTCCGCGTTGCTCGTCACGGGCGAGGAGTCCGTCGCCCAGGTCCGCCTGCGCGCCGACCGCCTCGGCGGCGCCGACGACGTGTCCATCTTGGCCGAGACGGAGTTGGACTCGGTGTGCGCGACCCTCGAGCGCGATCGTCCCGCCGTCTGCGTGATCGACTCGGTGCAGACCCTTTACGCGGGCGAGCTCGGATCGGCGCCCGGGTCGGTGGCGCAGGTGCGCGAGGCCGCGTCGAGGCTTCTTCGGGTCGCAAAGCAGAGCGGGGTCGCGACGGTGCTGGTCGGGCACGTGACGAAGGACGGTGCGGTCGCTGGCCCACGGGTGCTCGAGCACCTCGTCGACTGCGTCCTGCAGTTCGAGGGCGACCGGTACCACGCCCACCGCGTGCTCCGCGCGGTCAAGAACCGATTCGGATCGACGAACGAGCTGGGCGTCTTCGAGATGACGTCCGAGGGCCTTGTCGGCGTCCCCGATCCCTCGGCGCTCTTCGGCGCGACGCGGCCAGGCGAGGTCGGCGCGGCCGTGGCGGTCGCACTCGAGGGCACGCGGCCCCTCCTGCTCGAGATCCAGGCCCTCGTCTCGCGCACCGACCTCGCCATGCCGCGACGCGTCGGGACGGGCGTCGACCCGAAGAGGCTCGCGATGATCGTGGCCGTGCTGGCACGACATGCCGGCGTCCCGCTGGGGACGGCGGACGTGTTCGTCAACGTCGCCGGTGGCGTGCGGATCGACGAGCCCGGCGCCGACCTCGCGGTCGCGCTCGCGATCGCCTCGGCGGCTCGCGGGGCGCCGGTGAAGGAGGGCGTGGCGGCCTTCGGCGAGCTCGGTCTCACCGGCAGGCTCCGGCCGGCCGCGCAGGCGGAGCGCCGGCTCGACGAGTGCGCGAAGCTCGGGATCGCGTCCGCCGTCGTCCCGCAGGGGACGAC
This sequence comes from Gaiella sp., assembly GCA_035705535.1. GTDB lineage: Bacteria > Actinomycetota > Thermoleophilia > Gaiellales > Gaiellaceae > Gaiella. The sequence goes on from DASSVY010000055.1 coordinate 7,948, forward strand.
GGCGCGGAAGGCCCATCCGCGCATCGCCGTCGCGGAGACGCTCCGCGACGCGCTCAGGGCCGCGCTGGAGGCAGTTCCGCGGCGAGGAGAGGAGGAGACGCAGCAGGCACCGATCGCGGCCTGAATGCCCGCGGGCGGGCGTGGAGTCGACTCGGATTCGCGGGTGACGCAGGGATTCTTTCGGCTACAATGGGTCAGACACGCCGGCAGATAGAAGCCGGCGCTTTTCGTGAGTCAGGCGCGTATCCACCGGACGACGGGAGGGCTCAAGGCGTGTTCGATGTCGGCGACAAGGTCGTGTATCCCCACCACGGCGCTGGGACGGTCGTTTCCAAGGACGTCAAGCTCGTCCTCGGCCAGGAGCGCGAGTACCTGACGATCAAGATCCTCCACAACGAGATGACGGTCAACGTCCCCGTGGACAACGCCGAGAAGGTGGGTCTCCGCTGGGTCATCGACCAGGAGATGGTCGAGGTCGTCGTCAAGGTGCTGCTCGGTGGGTCGACGGAGATGCCGAAGAACTGGAACCGCCGCTTCAAGCACAACCGGGACAAGATGAAGACCGGCGACATCCTGGAGCTCGCCGAGGTCGTCCGGAACCTCGCGCTGCGCGACCACGAGAAGGGGCTCTCGACGGGCGAGAAGCAGATGTACGTGAAGGCGAAGAAGATCCTCGCCTCCGAGCTCATGTACGCGAAGGACCTTTCCGAGGACGACGCGCACGCATGGCTCGAAGAGGTGCTCGCCAACCCCGCGAAGGGCAAGCGGGCCAAGGCGAAGCCGAAGACGGCCGCCGCCGCGACGGCTTAGTCACCGAGAGGAACCCTGCGTCGCCGCGACGCGCCGCCCTTCGCGGGGCGCGCGGTACGGTCTCGCCGATGGACCAGGCGTCGCAGACGACATGGGCCGTGCTCGTCGCCGCAGGCGCGGGCGAGCGGCTCGGCGCCGACCGGCCGAAGGCGTTTGCCGCGCTCGCCGGCAGGCCGCTCCTCGCGGAGAGCCTCGAGCGTCTCGACGCTTCTGACTGGATCGACGCGATCGTGGTCGCAGCCGCGCCGGGCTGGGAGGAGCCGACGATCCTGCTCGCCGAGGAGCTCGTCGCGTCGAAGGTGACGTCCGTCGTTGCGGGCGGCGAGACGCGGGCGGAGTCTGTGCGCAACGCCCTCGCGGAGGTGGGCGACGAGGCGCTCGTCGTGGTCGTCCACGACGCGGCGCGTCCCTTGGTCGACGACCGCGTGCTCGAACGTGTCCTCGGCCGGTTGGACGGCACGGTGGACGGGGTCGTTCCCGCGATCGCCGTGCAGGACACGATGAAGCGCGTCTCGGGCGGGGTCGTCGCGGAGACCGTCGATCGTGAGGGGCTGGTCGCCGTCCAGACGCCCCAGGCGTTCGTCGCCGACAGCCTCCGCGCCGCGTTCGCCGGTGACCTCGCCGGCGCGACGGATTGCGCCTTGCTGGTCGAGCGCCGCGGCGGCCGCGTCGCCGTCGTCGACGGCGAGCCCCGGCTCGCCAAGATCACCACCGCCGCCGACCTGGCTCACGTCGCCGCGCTGCTCGACCACGGGGAGCCCGAGGCGTGACGCTCCGAGCAGTCTTCTTCGACGTGGGCGAGACGCTGGTCGACGAGGAGCGCTATTGGCGCGAGAACGCCGCCGCCGCCGGTCTCCGCCCTCATGTCCTGTGGGCTGCGCTCGGGAAGACGATCGAACGGGGCGAGGAGCACTGGGAGCTGTGGCGACACCTGGGCATCGAGCGGCCGGCTGCCTGGGACGAGCTCGTGTACTCGAAGGACGATCTCTACCCCGACGCCCTCGACTGCCTCGAGCGCCTGCGCTCCTGCGGTCTGGCCGTCGGGATCGCGGGCAACCAGAACGCCGCGCTCGAAGAGTGGGCGAGATCGGCGGCGCTTCCCGTCGACCTCGTGTCGGGCTCCGCGAGCCTCGGCGTTCGCAAGCCGGACCTGCGGTTCTTCTCTCGGCTCGCCGCCCTGGCGCACGCCGAGCCGGCTGAGGTCGCGTACGTGGGCGACCGCGTCGACAACGACGTCCTTCCGGCGCTCGAGGCCGGGCTCGTCGCGATCCACCTCCGTCGGGGACCGTGGGGGCGTCTGCAGGAGACGCCCGCGGGCGCGATCGCCATCGAGTCGCTCGCCGAGGCCCCGTCACGTCTCGGCTGTGAGCCGCTGGTCGCGGCATGAGCGATCTCAGGATCGGGCTGGGCGTCGATGCCCACGCGTTCGGCGACGACGTCCCACTCGTGCTGGGTGGGGTCGCCGTCGAGCATCCGCGAGGGCTCCTCGGTCACTCGGACGGAGACGTGCTCGCGCATGCGCTGACCGACGCGCTGCTCGGAGCGGCGGGCATCGGCGACATCGGGTCGCTCTTCCCGTCGGACGACGAGCGGTACCGCGGCGCCGATTCGCTCGGCCTGCTCGCCGACGCCTACCAGCGGGTTCGTGACGCCGGCTTCGTCCTCGTCAACGCCGACTGCGTCGTGATCGGCGAAGAGCCCCGTGTCGGTCCGTACCGCGAGGCGATGCGCGACCGGCTCTCCTCGGCCCTCGGTGTCGATCGCGAACGGGTGAACGTCAGAGCCACGACGACGGACGGCCTCGGCTTCACGGGACGGCGGGAGGGTCTGGCTGCACAGGCCGTTGCGCTGCTCCGCCGGGCCTAGACGGCAGGGATCGACGAGAGCCACTCGTCGACCTCGCGCTGGGAGCGGAGGCGGACGACGTGGAAACGGGCGAGCTCCGCGGGGTAGGTCGCGCGGCGAACGCCATACGTCCGCCACGCGAACTGGAGCAGACCGTCCCGCCGGAGGAAGGCGTTGCGAATGGTCTCGCGGTTCCCGCTCCAGAGCTCCTCGCGGCGGACGATGCGCCGGATCGTCCGCCGCACGAGCCGCGGGACCCACTCCCTGCGGGGAAGATCGAGCCAGACGACCGTGTCCGCGGCGGCCAGCACCAGATCTCCGAGCTTGTTCCGGTAGCCGCCGTCGATCACCCAGGCGTCTCCTGCGACGATCGGCTCGACACGGGCACGGAGCTCCTCCCCGGTCGCCTCCGTCCAGCCTGGGCCGTGGTTGAGCGCGTCGAGCTCGACGAAGGGCACGTCGAGCCGGCTCGCGAGCGTTCTGCCGACCGTCGTCTTGCCCGAGCTGCTCGCGGACGCGATCACGGCGACCTTCTTCATGGTCGCGCGGACCGATCGCGCACGATCACAGGCGCCGGGCGTCGAGCGGCTCCTCACCCTCCGGCCCGACGCTATACGCCCGTGCGTCTGCCTCGCGCGCGACGACCTCGACGAGCTCGGTGCCCTCGTAGAGCGCTGCGGCGGCATCGTCGCAGGCGATCCCCGGCGGGAACCCGTCCCGTACGAGACCCGTGTACACGGGCCGCCTGCGCGCTTCTCCGTCGTAGTGCGGACACGCGCTCCCCGGCAACAAGCCGAGTCCGTCCCGCATGCCCGCGAGCGCGGGTCCGAACGAGTCGGTCACGCTTGCCTCGTACCAGCAGATCATCCCGGCGCTCCAGCCGCAGAGCAGCGCGCCACGCTCCCAGGCCTCGCGCACGATCGCGTCGAACCCGTGCACCCGCCACACCGCGAGCGCGTTGGCGGTGTTCCCGCCGGAGACGTAGATCACGTCCTGGGCGAGGACGACCTCTCTGAGGTCCGCGGGCGGCCACGGGTTGAACGTCAGGTGGGACGGCTCCGCTCGGCTCGCGAACGAGTCGTAGAACGCGTTCACCATCCGCTGCGGGTCACCGGCCGCGGTCGGCACGAAGAGGACACGCGGCCCGCGTGCGAGCTCGAGCGCGACGTCGTCGAACCGCGTCCCGAGCGAGAACCCGCCGATCGCGAGGATGCGCCCAGGCACGTCCGCGAGTATCGCATCGGGAACCAGAGCCGCTCGCCCAGGTGGCCGGGGCGCGCTATCGTCGGGGAGAACCTTCCT